>CAIYTE010000031.1 GCA_903929045.1 uncultured Hyphomicrobiales bacterium | reverse complement strand
CGCTCAACCAGTTGCTGGTCGAGATGGACGGCTTCGAGGCGAACGAGGGCATCATCCTCATCGCCGCGACCAACCGTCCGGATGTGCTCGATCCGGCGCTGCTGCGTCCCGGCCGCTTCGACCGTCAGGTCGTCGTGCCGAACCCGGATGTCGTCGGCCGCGAAGCGATCCTGAAGGTGCACGTCAAGAAGGTGCCGCTGGCGCCGGACGTGAACCTTAAGACCACCGCGCGCGGCACGCCCGGCTTCTCCGGCGCCGATCTCGCCAACCTCGTCAACGAAGCCGCCCTGATGGCCGCGCGCCGCAACAAGCGCATGGTCACGCAGTCGGATTTCGAAGACGCCAAGGACAAGGTCATGATGGGCGCCGAGCGCAAGTCGCTGGTGATGACGGATGAGGAAAAGCTCCTTACCGCCTATCACGAAGGCGGCCATGCGCTGGTCGCGATCAGCGTCAAGGCGACCGATCCGGTGCACAAGGCGACCATCATTCCGCGCGGCCGTGCGCTCGGCATGGTCATGCAGTTGCCCGAGCGCGACAAGCTGTCGATGTCGCTCGAGCAGATGACCTCGCGTCTCGCCATCATCATGGCCGGCCGCGTTGCCGAAGAACTCGTGTTCGGCAAGGAGAAGGTGACCTCGGGCGCCGCCTCCGACATCGAGCAGGGCACCAAGCTCGCCCGCATGATGGTGACGCGGTGGGGCCTGTCCGACGCGCTCGGCCCGGTCGCGTACGGCGACAACGGTGACGAGGTGTTCCTCGGCTATCAGGTGTCGCGCCAGCAGAACGTCTCGGAAGAGACCAACCGCAAGATCGACGCCGAAATCCGCAAGCTGGTCGAGACCGGTCTGGCGGATGCGACCAAGATTCTCACCGAGAAGCGCGCCGATCTCGAAACCCTGGCGCGTGGCCTGCTCGAGTTCGAAACGCTCTCCGGCGACGAGATCAAGGATCTGATCGCGGGCAAGCGTCCGAACCGCGAAACTATCATCGAGCCGACGGGGCCGCGCGGTTCCGCGGTGCCGCCGTCCGGCAAGCCGTGTCCACGTCCGGACGCGCCGACCGGCGAGGTCTCGCCGCTGCCGCAGGGCTAAGCTGACACTGTCATGGCGGGGCTTGTCCCGGCCATCTCGCTTAGAAAGGCAGTGCTCTCCTAAGCGGGATCACCGGGACAAGCCCGGTGATGACAAAAGACAGAGATCAAACGCCCGCCGCGTGGCGGGCGTTTTCTTTCGTAGGGTTTCCCTTCGCCCGCGCGTGCGGTAGGGCAGGCGGCCATCACATTCTCCGCTCATTCCCGCGCCGGCGGGAATCCAGTTCTTTCTTTTTCTAAGCCCTGGGTCTCGGCGTGCGCGGGGACGAGCGGATCAAACGCATGATCCGCATGAACGACGCGACCGCTCAATCACCATCGGCCTGGACGCGTGACGGCTTTCGTCAGGGCGCAATCGAAATCCTGCCGCTGATGCCGGGCCTGTTTGCCTTCGGTCTCGCCTTCGGCACGGTGGCGGCGCGCAAGGGCTTCACGCTGCTCGACGCGCTGGCGATGAGCGCCACCGTCTATGCCGGCGTCGCGCAACTCGTCGCGCTCGAAACCTGGCCCGACAAACTGACGCTGCCGGTGATCGGCGGCATCGTGCTGGTCACGGCGCTGATCTCGAGCCGCTTTCTGCTGATCGGCGCCAGCTTAAGGCCATGGCTTGGATCGCAGCCGGCATCGAAGATGTATCCGGCGCTGTTTCTGCTCGTTGAGCCGAACTGGCTGACGTCGATGCGCTATCACGCCGCGGGCGGCAGCGATCCGGCCTATCTGCTCGGCGGCGGCGTGGTCATCTATTTCTTCTGGGTGGTGTCGACCGCCGTCGGTTACGCGCTCGGCACCTCGATCGGCGATCCGCACACCTTCGGCATCGACATGGTGATGCCGGCCTTCTTCACCGCGATGCTGATTTCGATGTGGCGCGGTGTGCGCCTGTCCGCCGGCATGCTGGTCGGCGGCGGTGTCGCGATTGCCGTCGACTTCCTGTTCGGCGGCGTCTGGTACCTGATCGTCGGCGCGCTGGCGGGCTCGATCGCGGGAGGCTTCGCCGATGATCGAAAGTGATCCCGCAGGCTTCCTCGGTCTGCTCGCGGCGATGACGCTCGTCGTCTACGCCACGCGCGCCGGCGGCTTCTGGCTGCTCGGCCGCGTCACCATCGGCCCACGCCTGCGCAAGACGCTGGAAGCCATGCCCGGCGCGGTGATCGCCGCGACCGTGGCGCCGATCCTGCTGCATGGCGGGCTGTCCGCGATTCTCGCCGTCGCGGCGGCGGCGG
>CAIYTE010000030.1 GCA_903929045.1 uncultured Hyphomicrobiales bacterium | reverse complement strand
GTGCTGACCTGGCGCGAGATCGTCATGCCGCGTCTTCCTTATTTCGGGGTGGCGCTGTTTGCGGGACTCACCCGCGGCCCGCTTCAGGCCGATCTGCTGCACCTCTACGCTGCCTTTGCCTACCGACTCGGCCCCAAGGAAATCGGTTATATCGCCACCGCGGCGGCCGTCCTCTCATTGCCGATCGGTTTCATCGCCGGCTGGATGATGGATCGCTTCGGCCGCAAGCACACGATGGTGCCTGGCTTTACCGGCGTCGCCATCGCGACGACGGCGCTTGCTGTATCGGCTTTCGCCGAGCTGTCGCTCGCGTGGTACGTGGTGCTGTTCCTGTTCTGCATCGTCATGCAGTCCCTGACCGGCGGTTCGATCCAGACAGTCGGTGCTGATGTCGCCCCGCCGGAAGCCCGTGGCACGTTCTTAGGCCTCTGGCGATTCACGGGCCAAGGTGGCAGCGCCTTAGGCCCTATTCTGTTCGCGCTGTTGGCCGATCAGGTGAGCTATGGCTGGGCATTTCTGTCCATGACCGCATCCGCTATGGCGGTGGCCTTTTTGATCATCCGCTACATACCGGAAACCCGGAAAGACGGCTGACGCGCGATTCAGCTGCGCGCGCGGGGATGGGCGCGGCTGTAGACCGCTTTGAGGCGTGCCGCATCGACCTTGGTGTAGCGCTGGGTGGTCGACAGTGATGCATGGCCCAGCAGCTCTTGAATCGTTCGGAGATCGCTTCCACCGCCCAACAAGTGTGTCGCGAAGCTGTGACGCAACGCATGGGGTGTCGCCGTCTCGGGCAGATTGAGGCGCTGGCGCAGGGCGCGCAAGGATCGTTGCGCCATCGCGGCCACCAAGCGATCACCGCGCGCGCCGACGAACAAAGGTCCGTCGGGCGCAATCGCGAACGGTACCGCTGCGAGATAGTGCGCAATTGCTTCCGCGACTGCCGGGAGGATCGGCACGATCCGTTCCTTGCCGCCCTTGCCGCGTACTTTCAGAGTGTGATCTTTGCCGTCGGGTTTCGGCGTATCGCGGCGTTGAAGATCGAGCGCCTCGCTGATGCGAAGGCCCGCTCCATAGAGGAGCGTGAACAACGCGCGATCGCGCCGTCCGATCCAGCCGTCGTCAACCTCGGTTTCCGCCAGCAGCGATTCGGTCTCATGCTCGGCGAGCGCCTTGGGAACGCTTTTCGCGATCTTCGGCGTGCGCACGATGCGGATTGCCGGAATGTCGCCGGTGCCTTGACGGGCAAGCCGCTTGGCAAAACTTCTCAAGGTCGACAACGCGCGCGCGGTCGAGGTCGACTCAAGCCCGCGACCGGCACGGAGCGACAGCCAGGCGCGCAGGTCGCGCACGGCAAGCTCTCCTAAATCGGCAAGGTCGGGTGTGTCGCCGAGATGATCGGTGAGAAAGCGCAGAAAATCTTCGAGATCGCGCCGATAGGCGGCGAGAGTGTGAGGGGAGGCGCGGCGCTCGGCGGCAAGCCAGACAAGCCACTCCGCTGCCGCTTTTGAAAGAGCGGGCGATGCCGGTGTGTTCAGGGTTTCGGCAGACCGAGCCATGTGCGGATGCAAAGCTCGACGACACGGCTTAAGAACGCGAGCAATTCAGTTGCTTGGCCCGGGTCGAACGTGCCCTCGGTGCGCGAGCCAATGGCAAGGATGCCGGTCGGGCAATGGCTCGAAGGATGCAGGCGGAGCAGCGCTTCGGAGCGAACCAGATCCGCCGCCGGTCCGAAAATCGCTGGTGCTTGGGCAAGCTTCGATACCAGAACAACGTCACGGCCGGGACCAAGCACGCGATCGGTTTCGCCGCGTGGCATCATCTGAACGCCGGATACGAGGCGCCCGGGCAACGCGTCGTCGCCTTCTGATTCGACCGACAGCACGACAGCATCGACGCCAAGCAGCACGGCGAGATCCGTGGTGATGGCCTGAATCAAGGCCTCGAACGAGGTCGCTTCAAGCAGCGCCAAGGCAGCCGCGTGAATCCGCGATTGCCCGGCGAGATTGGCGCGGCTGATGGTGACGATGTCGCTGTTGGTCCGCTCAAGCTGCTTGTTCTTGGTCTTCAGGCGCTCAATGACGAAGGTGCGCATGTCGACGATCCCCTTGGCATCGAGGCCGCCGGGAATCTGTAGGCCTTCGACGGCTTCGGGATGGCGGATGAGAAAATCGGGATGCGAGGAAAGGTAGGACAACACTTCGGCGGCGGTGATGTCGGTACCGCCTTTCGGTGCGGCTGCGGGTTCGGACTTGTCCCGCATTATTCCGCTGCCGCCGCGTTGGCGTTGCCGAGGATCGACTGGCCGGTTTTCTTCCAGTCGGCCAGGAAAGACGCCAAGCCTTTATCCGTCAACGGGTGCTGATAAAGCTGGCGGATCACCGATGGCGGCATGGTGGCGACATGGGCGCCCATCTTGGCGGCGTCGATGATGTGGCGCGGATGACGGATCGAGGCGACCAGCACTTCGGTTTTGAAATTGGGGTATTGGCGATAGATCGTGACGATCTCTTCGATCAGCTTCATGCCGTCTTCGCTGATGTCGTCGAGGCGGCCGACGAACGGCGAGATGAACGAGGCGCCCGCCTTGGCGGCGAGAATCGCCTGACCGGCCGAGAAGCACAGCGTCACGTTGACCATTTTACCTTCGCCCGACAGCACTTTGCAGGCGCGAAGCCCGTCCTTGGTGAGCGGCACTTTGACCGTGACATTGGGAGCGATGGCGGCGAGCTTGCGGCCTTCGGCGACCATGGTCTCCCACTCTGTGGCGGTCACTTCCGCCGACACCGGGCCGGGGACGACGCTGCAGATCTCCTTGATAACCTCGGCCATCGGACGGCCCGATTTGGCGATCAGCGTCGGATTGGTGGTGGCGCCGTCGAGAAGCCCGGTTGCAGCGAGATCGCGGATTTCGGCAATGTCGGCGGTATCGATGAAAAATTTCATGGCGGGCCTTTCTCGCTTTCGAAGATAACGTATCGCGACCGAACGCAGCCGCGCGCCAGTGCTAAAGTGTAGCCGATGACCAAGCCCCATTCCAGCAACGAAGGCCCAAAACGCGAAATCGTGGGCAGCGCGATTGTGCCGGTGCTTTTGCCGTTGCGTTTGCAGGGCCCCTACCATTACGCGGTACCACCGGATTTAACATTAAAGCCGGGTGACATCGTGCGCGTGCCGTTCGGCAAACGCACTGAACTTGGTGTGGTATGGGACGGCGAAGATCCCGTTCCCAAAGGGGTTGCGCTCAAGACCGTTAAGGAACGCATGGGAGCGCCGCCGCTGACGCTCGATCAACGGCGCTTCGTCGATTGGGTCGCGGCCTACACGCTGACACCGACCGGCATGGTTCTGAAGATGGTGCTGGCGGTTCCGGAAGCATGCGAACCGCCGCGCAGCATCGTTCGCTATGGGCCATCGGCGAATCGTCCCGATAAACTGACTGATGCGCGCACCCGCGTGCTCGACGCGGCAGTGAAAGCGCCGGGGACGGCTAGCGATCTCGCCGAGCGATCCGACGTCGGTGCCGGTGTGGTGCGAGCAATGGCGACCGCTGGTCTTCTGCGTGCGTTGCCGCCGGAAGCCGAAATGCCGCCGCCGTCGCCCGATCCGAATCGGCCCGGTCCGACATTGTCTGCGGCCCAGGAGCAAGCGGCTGACGCGTTGTGTGCGGCGGTGGTGTCGCACACTTACGCGGCGATGCTACTCGAGGGTGTGACCGGGTCCGGCAAGACCGAGGTTTATTTCGAAGCAATCGCCGAGACGATCCGCCAAGGTCGTCAAGCGGTGGTGTTGCTGCCGGAGATTTCGCTCTCAGCACAGTGGCTGGCGCGATTCGTCGAACGTTTCGGCGAAAAGCCGGTGGTGTGGCACTCGGAGATCGGTCTCGCCGAGAAGCGTCGTGGATGGCGCGCGGTCGCCGATGGCACCGCGCCGGTGGTGGTGGGGGCGCGCTCGGCATTGTTCCTGCCCTATGCCAAGCTCGGTCTCATCGTCGTCGATGAGGAGCACGACACATCCTACAAGCAGGAAGAGGGCGTCCTTTATAACGCCCGCGATATGGCGGTAGTCCGCGGCCATCTTGCTCAAGCGCCGGTCGTGTTGGCGTCGGCCACACCATCGCTGGAAACACTCGCTAATGTGCGAGAGGGCCGCTACCGGGCGCTCGATCTGCCGGAGCGCCACGGCGGAGCGCAGTTGCCGAAAATCGACATGATCGACATGCGCGCGAACCCGCCGCCGCGGGGCGAATGGTTGGCGCCACCGTTGCGTATCGCCATCGCCGAGACCTTGGCCGCCGGCGAGCAAACGCTGTTGTTTCTCAACCGCCGCGGCTATGCACCGCTGACGCTGTGCCGCACCTGCGGCCATCGCATGCAATGCCCAAACTGCTCAGCCTGGCTGGTCGAGCATCGCAGTTTGCAAGCTCATCATTGCCATCACTGCGGGCATACGGTGGCGCTGCCGCCGGCTTGTCCCGCGTGCGGCGGCAGCCAGTGGGCGGCGTGCGGGCCGGGGGTGGAGCGAGTGGTCGAGGAGGCGGAGCGGCTCTTTCCAGAGGCGCGGATCGCGCTCGCCGCCTCCGATACCCTGACCACGCCGCTGCTGGCGGAGACGCTGATCGCCGACATCCTGGCCCGGCGGATCGACATCATTGTCGG
>CAIYTE010000029.1 GCA_903929045.1 uncultured Hyphomicrobiales bacterium | reverse complement strand
TTGTAATGCCGCAATGAGCCGGCGACCGCCCGAATGGCTGCCGCGCGCGACAGCATGCCGATCTTCACCGCACTGATGTCGAAATCCGAGAACACCGCATCCATCTGCGACGTGACGAAGTCGGCCGGCACGTCGTGGATGGCCGTGACGCCTCTGGTATTCTGCGCCGTCAGCGCCGCGATCACCGATGTGCCGTAAACGCCGAGCGCCGCGAAAGTCTTGAGATCGGCCTGAATGCCGGCGCCGCCGCCCGAGTCCGAACCCGCTATCGTGACAGCAATTGGCGTCATGCGGTGCCCCTATCGGCTCCGCCGCGCCAGCGCGGCGTCCACCGCGCTGAGAAGATCGCGGGCCGCAACGGTTGGATCCGGCGCGAGCGACAGCGCCGAGATCACGGCGACGCCATCGGCGCCCTGCATGATCACATTGGCCGCGTTGCTCTGGTTGATGCCGGCAATGCCGCAGATCGGAAACTTCGGATCGCGGGCGCGGATCGCGTTCGCCACCGCATTGAAGCCTGACAGGCCGATCGGCGTCTTGGCGTCTTCCTTCGAGGTCGTGCCGTAGACGCCGCCGATGCCGACGTAATCAAGCAGTTCGAGCGGCGCGGCCTTGGCCTGCTCGAGCGTGCTGACGCTCAGGCCGATGATCGCCGTCTTGCCAAGCAGCAGCCGCGCATCGGCCGGCGACATGTCGTCCTGGCCGATATGCACGCCGTCGGCTTCCGCCGCCAGCGCGACATCGACGCGGTCATTGATCAGCAACGGAATATCGAGCGGCGCCAGCACCATCGTCAGCTCGCGCGCGTCCTCGACGAGTTGGCGCGTGGAGCCGTGCTTGTCGCGCAATTGCACCAAAGTCGTGCTGGCGGCGATGCGCTTGGCGATGTCGCCGAGCGAGCGGCCGCCCGCGACGGCGGGATCGATGAGCGCATAGAGACGAAGATCGAGAGTCATTCAGTGGCCTTTGCAAATTCAGTACGCGCGTGCGCGATGAGCGTCGGCCCATCGAGCGTATGGAGTTCATCGAGAATCGCGACGGCGAAACTGCCGGGGCCGTGCGCATTGGCCGCAGCCCGTTCGCCGGCGACGCCGACAATAATGAGGGCCGCGGCGGTCGCGCGCAAAGCGTCGGATTCGACGCCGTGACACGCGGCAACCAGAGCCGACGCCGCGCAGCCCATCGCCGTGACTTTGGCCATCAGCGGATGGCCGTTGGCGATGGTGACGAGCTTTGCGCCATCGGCGATGAGATCGGTTGCGCCGGACAGGCCGAGCACTGTTTTCTTGGCCCGAGCATAGGCAGTCACGGCCCCGGCAGACGGCGCCGCCCCGGCCAAGGCAGAAAATTCCGCATGGTTCAGCCGGATCGCCTTGGGCCCGAGAAAGATCAAATCGCGCGCGTAGACGGCGCGCTGCTCGGCACGATCGACAAAGACCGGGTCCAGCACCCAGGGCAGACCGTTCTGAATCGCCGCACCGACGGCGATCGAGGTCGCCTCACGCCGCTCGCGGTCGAAGGTGCCGAGATTGACCAGCAGCGCGTTGCTCTTGGCAACGAAGGCGCCGATCTCCTCGCCGGACAATGTCATCGACGGCGTCGCACCGGCGGCGAGCAGCACGTTGGCGGTAAAATTCTGTGCCACCGCGTTGGTGATGCAATGGACTCGCGGCGCGGACGTGCGCAAAAGATCCAGTACGGCGGCAGCGGTCTGCGCCGCGTCATCGCGCGCTGGAGCGTGGGGACTGTGCATCTCATCTCCCTCCGCCGGCATGACCCGGATCAGGTTCGTTGGGTTAGCCCGGATGGCCTCTCAGTCCGGCGACGGCCAGACACCCCACGAGATTGCTGCCAGATACCTAGTCCGCAGGCCCCCCCGAGGCAAGCCTCAGCCTCACGCCAAAGGACCTCCTTGCACCGGAACCGCTATTTTGCTGGATTGGAATCAACAGACTATCGGAGACCTTTGCGATGACGCCGTTTTTCGTCCAGATCAAATGCGAGCTCGGCAAGGCCTATCAGGTCGCCAATGAGCTGGCCGAAGCCGAGATTGCCTCCGAGATTTATTCAACCGCCGGCGACTTCGATCTGCTGGTGAAATTCTACGTCGACGCCGGCACCGATATCGGCCACTTCGTCAACGAGAAGGTGCATTGCATCGACGGCATCCGCGATACGCGGACCACCATCACCTTCAAGGCGTTCACGGCGTAAGCGTACGGCTTTCGGCTGACGGCGATCGATCCGGCGGCGGGAACGTTTCCGCGGCACGAAGCTTCTCGTTCTTGATCGTCCTTGCGTGCCTCTGCTCCACCGGAACCCGGCCTATGAGTGTTGCCTTTACCAAAGAGGAAGACACCGAAGCGGCGGCAGCGTTTCTGCCTGAGCGGCCGATTTCGTCGCACCCCAATCTCGTCACGGAAAGCGGACTGGCCAAACTCGACGCTGCGCTTGCCGCCGCGAAAGAAGCCGTCGCAATGGCGCAAACGCAAGCGGACCTGAAGACCGACCGGAGCGTGATGGCGCGCGCAAGCCGCGATTTTCGATATTATGCCGCGCGCCGGGCCAGCGCCCAGTTGTTTCAGCCGACCGGCGATCCCGACAACGTCCTGTTCGGCAGGCAGGTGACCTTCCGGCGGGAAGATGGCCGCACGCAGTCGTTCCGCATTGTCGGCGAGGATGAAGCCGATGCCGCGCAGGGCACGATTTCTCACATCTCTCCGATTGCCAAGGCGCTGCTGGGCAAGCGTGTCGGCGATTTTGCGCCGCTCAACGACGCTGAACTGGAAGTTATCGCCGTCGCTTGAGCGCGGTGACATTGGACGCGATGTGTCAGCGGACGTCAGCCAAAAGCCGGTCAATGTGAGACTGTAGCTGCGATTGCAGATAGGGCTTCGACAGACGCGGCAGCTTCAGCGATTGTCCGGCCGGAAGCTCCGCATAGCCCGTCGCCAGCAGGATCGGCAGGTTCGGCCGCCGTTGCAAAGCGACTTCGGCAAGCTCCATGCCTGTCATTCCCGGCATGGCCTGATCGGTGATCATCAGATCGACGGCCTGCCCCTTCTCGAGAATTTCGAGTGCGCGTTTGCCCGAGTTTGCCTCGAGGACGATGTGGCCCAGGTCCTCCAGCATATTGACGGTGCTGCTGGCGATCAGCGGATCGTCATCGACAACAAGGATCGTCGCCACACGCGCAGGCATTTCAGACGCGGTCGAAGGCGCATCGCCAACCGCGGGGGCCTGCGATGCGATCGGCAACCGCAAGGTCGCCGTGGTGCCTTCACCGATCTTGCTGGTGAGATTCAGACGGCCGCCGAGTTGCACCGCAAGCCCGTGCACCATCGAAAGACCAAGACCTGTTCCCTTGCCGACCGGCTTGGTGGAAAAGAAAGGTTCAATGGCCTTCGCCAGCGTTTCTTCGTTCATCCCCGTGCCGTTGTCCGCAACCGACAACAACAGACAATTCTCATGGCCCGCCGTATCGTCCCGTCGCAGCGAAATCAGGATTTGCCCGCCGGCGGGCATGGCATCGCGGGAATTGATGGCCAGGTTCAGTACGGCCAACTCGATCTGGTTGGGATCGACCTGCGCCGGCGGAAGTCCTTCGGGGATGTCGAGCTTCAACTCGATTTGCGGCCGAGCGAGCGATCCAGAAGATCGCGCATCCCGGCGAGCAGATCGGCCAGGTTGGCGGAGCCGGTTTTCAATTCCTGCTGCCGCGCGAAGGCCAGCATGCGCTGCGTTAACGCGGCACCGCGTTGCGCACCCTGAAGCGCGCCGTCGATCAAACGCTGCGCGCGCGGATCGTCCACCAGCCGCTTGCGCAGCAGGTCGAGGTTCCCCATCACCGCCATCAGCAAATTGTTGAAGTCGTGCGCGACGCCGCCGGTGAGCTGGCCGATGGTTTCCATCTTCTGCGATTGCACCAGGCGCGCCTGCGCCTTTTCGCGCGCCGCGACTTCCGTCAGCAATTCGGCCGTCCGGTCGTTGACGCGTTCTTCCAGCGTTGCCGTGAGTTCGGACAACGCCGTGCGTTCGGCGCTCAGTTCGCCGAGCAACCGTTCACGCTCAAGATCCGCGGTTTTCCGCCCGGTGATGTCCGACGAAACGCCGACGATCTGCTTGACCGCGCCGGTGGCGGCACGCTCCGCCCGGCCGCGCACATCGACCCAGTGAACGCTGCCATCCGGCCATACGTTGCGATACTCGATCACGTAATCGTCGCCGGTTGCCAGCGTGTGAGCAACCGTGGCCTGCATCCGCTCCGCGTCGTCGGGGTGAATGGATGCGGCCAGATCGGCATAGCTGAAGGGATCGTCGCGGCCGCGGCCGAAATGTCCCCGGCATTTTTCCGACGCCTGCAACGTCATGCTCGTCACATCGAGCGACCACGTGCCGAATTGACCCGCGGTCAGCGCGGTTTGCAATTGCCGCTCACCCTCACTCAATTCTTCGAGCCGCGACCGCGCTTCATACTGGCGGCGCCGGCTGCGGATCGCCGTCTGAACCAGACTGGTAAGCGTGGTCGGATGAAACGGCCGTTCCAGAAACGTTACGTTGCCAAGCGTCTGGGCGAGACGCGCGGCCGCCGGGTTACGCTCAGGTCCGCCGCCGCGGAGGGTCAGCAATATAATGGGAAAATCAGACCACGGCGGTTGCCGCGCCAGCACCTCCGCGAGCGGCTTGAGGTCCGCGTTCTGGACCGCTTCGTCGGCGATAATGGCAAGACCGGCACCGACGAGAAATTCCTCGACGAGCGACGGCAGCCCTGCTGTCCGTTCGGCGGTGAAGCCCGTTTCACGCAAAATATTCACGGCGATTTCGGCGTCGCGGCCCTTGGGCGCGAGCACCATCACACGCTCCGAAACTCTCCCGGACAACGTCACGTTTTTTCCGTCTCCATCAACGTCGTGTTGCCGCCGGTGAAGTTCGGCACGCCGCGCAGGACGCCCTGGAAGCCCTCGAGCGGCTCACCCATCGTCAATCCAGCGCTGGAGATACGGTATTCCCGGATCGTGTTTTCGTGGAAGCCGGTCCGTTTTTTGATAACTGAAATAGCGCGCCGCACCCTTCCCAAGGCTTCGAAATAACGAAGCAGGATGACGGAGTCGGCCAGATACGTCATGTCCACGGGCGACTTCATATCGCCAACGAGGCCGTGCTGCGCGACCGTCATGAATGTCGCTGCCCCTTGCCGGTTCAGGTACTGCAACAGTTCGTGCATATGCAGGATCAGAGAGTTCTCTTCCGGCATCGCGGCCTGATAGCCGTTCAGGCTGTCGATCACGACGGTCTTGATATGTTGGCTGTCCACCACTCTCCGGACACGATGAGCAAACTCACCCGGCGACAATTCCGCAGCGTCAACCGATTCGAGGATAACGTCGCCGCGCTCGCGTGCGGCTTCCAGATCGATGCCCATGCCCTTCATGCGGTCGAAGAGCAGCCGAAGCTCTTCATCGAAGATGAAAAGCGCGGCCTTCTCGCCGCGCGCGATTGCGGCCATGACGAAAGTCATGACGATGAGCGACTTTCCGGTGCCGGCCGGACCGAGGATCAGCGTGCTCGATCCGCTCTCGATGCCCCCGCCAAGCAGTGCATCGAATGCTTTGATGTCGGTCGAAAGCTGCTTGCGGGCAAACTTCGTCATATGCTCGGCCGCAACCAGGCGCGGGAAGACGTTGATGCCGCCGGTCGTGATGGTGAAGTCGTGGAAGCCGCCGCGATATTTCTGCGCGCGGTATTTCAGAATTCGGATGCGCCGCCGTTCCGCGCCATAAGCGGGCGCCAGCTCTTCGAGGTGAATGACGCCGTGTGCGACGCTGTGGACGGTCTTGTCGCCGGCTTCGGCCGTGAGATCGTCAAGCATCAACACCGTTGCGCCGAAGCGGGAAAAATAATGTTTGATCGCCAGAATCTGCCGCCTGTACCGCAATGAGCTTTGCGCCAGCAGGCGGATTTCCGACAGACTGTCGAGCACAACGCGCGCCGGTTTAAGCCGTTCGACGGCATCGAAGATCTGACGCGTCGTTTCGCCAAGTTCCAGATCCGATGAATAAAGCAGGCTTTGCTGCTGTTCGGAGTCCAGCAGGCTTTCCGGCGGGATCAGTTCGAAGACGTTGATTTCCGACCCAAGGGTCCAGCCGTGTGAGGCAGCGCCCTGTCGCAGCTCCTCTTCGGTCTCCGAAAGCGTGATGTAGAGCGAGGTTTCTCCGGCCTTGGCGCCTTCAAGCAGAAACTGCAGCGCAATGGTGGTCTTCCCCGAGCCCGGCTCGCCCTCCAGCAGAAAAACGTGTCCCCGCGACAAACCTCCCTGAAGGATGTCGTCCAAGCCGGAGACGCCAGTCATGGCCTTGGTGGCGGCATGTGTCATTTTTAATAGCCCCGAATACGCGGTAACCGGCCGCACCATATCGCCCGGCCATCCAAAGTCGACGGCACGGGCCATATACATTGCAAAGCCTTGAACAGATTGAAAAGTTCCATCAGAAAAAGGCCAGGTGCACCAACGGGCTACCTTAAATCTCGGCCGTCCGCGGGCCTTCCGCTTCGTCCTTGTGCCCGATGCCGAGCTTCCGTTCGCGCCAGATCACGAACAGGCCGGCGGCAACGACGATGCTCGCGCCGGCATAAACAAGCGCGGTCGGCAGTTCGCCGAACAGCCAGTAGCCGAGCAACAGTGCCCACAACATCGCGGAGTAGTCGAACGGCGCGATCACCGAGGCCGGCGCGTGGCGATAGCTTTCCGTCAGGAAGATATGACCGATGCCGCCGAACAGGCCGCACGAAACAAGCAGCGTCAGTTCGTAGGCATTCGGCGTGTGCCAGGCGAACGGCAGACTGGCGAGCCCGGCGAGCGCCGTCATCAGCGAGAAATAGAAGACGATCGACGAGGTCGCCTCGCTTTGAGTCAGCCGGCGGGTTTGAATGGTGGTGCCGGCATTGAAGAACGCAGACGACAGCGCCAGCAGCGAGCCGATCGCCGCGACGCTCATCGTGCCGGCCACCATGTACTGGCTGAAATCGAGATGCGGGATCAGCATGACGATCACCCCGATGAAGCCGATGAACACCGCGCTCCAGCGGTACACGCGCACCCGCTCCTTCAGGATGAAGGCGGCGAGCGCCACCGTAATGAGCGGCGAGGCAAAGGAGATGGCGGTCTGATCGGCGAGCGGCAGGCGCTGCAGCGCCGCGAAATTGGAGTACATGCCGCACACGCTGAGCGAGCCGCGGCCAATCTGGCCGAACACACGCGTCGTGCGCACCGCCTCCCTGAACTCGCCGCGCAAGGCATAGATCAAAAGGACGGGCGGGATGGCGCAGGCGCTGCGGAAGAACACGATCTGGCCGACCGGCACCGCATCGCCGATCTGGCGCACCAGCGCCGACAAACATGCGAACAGAAATGCCGAGATAACCTTGAAGCCGATAGCCTTGACGAGATTCATTCGGAATGTCCCAGCGACTCACACCATATCACGCGAGCGCGGGGCCGATGAAAGCGGAACTAGTCCTTTTTCTTCGCGGCGCGGCCTTCGACCGCAGGCAGCGACTTGATGTAGACCGCCATGGCGGTGCGGTCTTCCTTGCTGAGCTGCGACGTGTTGCGCACCACATCGACCATGCTGCCGCCGGCGCTGTCGCCGTCCGGCGTCATGCCGCTGTCGAGGAATTCGGCGATATCGCTCGCCGACCAGTCTTTCAGGCGGAATTGCGTGATGTTGGGCACATTGCCCTCGCCGTCCGGCGCGGGTCCGCCCGTGAACCGCATGCCGGTGAAGATGCCGCCAAGCATGTTGCGCGGCGAATGACATTCGGCGCAGTGGCCGGGGCCGTTGACGAGATAATTGCCGCGGTTCCATTGCGCCGACTGCGCCGGATCCGGCTTGTACGGCGCGCCATAGAGGAACAGCATTTTCCAGCCGCCGAGCGTGCGGCGGATGTTGAACGGAAACGGCAGGTCGTGATCGCGCACCGCGCCCGAGACCGGCGGCAGCGTCTTGATGTAGGCGAAGAGATCGCGAACGTCGCTGATCTCCATGCGTTGATACGACGAATAGGGAAACGCCGGATAATAATGTTCGCCGGACGGCGACGTGCCCTTCATCAGCGCCGTGGCGAATTGCAGTTCGGTCCAGTTGCCGATGCCGTCTTTCGGATCGGGCGAGATGTTCGGGACATAGAAGGTGCCGAAGGGCGACTTCAATCCGAGTCCGCCGCCTAGTTTGGTACGATCTTCCTGCTTCGGCACCGCGTGGCAGGACGCGCAGCCGCCGATCGCAAACATGGTCTTGCCGTTGACGAGGTCCGGTGTGTGCGCGCCCAAGGCGCTCGCGGGCACGGTTTGCGGGATCGTCAGACACCAGAACGCGATGGCGCCGAAAACAGCGGCGGCGATGGCGGCGGCGATCAGTTTACGCGGCATGCAAAGGTCTCGTTTGTGGTCTCAGGACGAACGCCGCGCATCCTATGCGTTCGCCGCCAAAGCGAAAGGGCGGCACATCCTCGCGGACTGCCGCCCTTCAAAAGTCAGAGAAAGCGAACTCAGCTCTTCTTGATGCGGTAGACTTCGTGGCAGCCGCCGCAATTCTTGCCGAGATTGCCCATGGCAGCCTTCAAGGTGTCGAGGTCCTTAACCGAAGCATCGGCCGCCTTGGCGTCTTCGCCGAACTTGACGAATTTGGCTTTGAAGTCGGCCATGTCTTCCCAGATCTTCGGCGCGGCGGAGGTGTCGCCACCGGTCTTGGAATCCGCCGGGTAGAGCGCCGGCATCTTGGCCGCGGCTTCCTCGAAGGTCGCGAAGGACTTCTTGGCGGTGGCCAGATCGAACGGGGATTCGCCCTTGGTCATCTTCACCAGCGCGCCCATGGCGGCGCCGTTCGATTTCATGATCGCCTTGCGGGCGGCGATCGGATCCTGCTGCGCCACCACGGCGGTCGCGCCGAACGCAACGGCGGCAAGCGCGGCGGCTGCAAAGGCTGTTCTCAATTTCATGGAAGTTCCCCAAAGGACGAACGGGCCGGAGGTGGCCCCTCGTTGCCAAACACCACCTTATTGGGATTATTCCAAACTGCCCGCCGACCCTTTGCCGCAGCCGATCACGAAACCGTGAACACAGCTTAGGCGGCGCGGGATTTCTTTGCAGTTTCAATGGCCTGCCACACCTTGAGGGGCGTCGCCGGCATGTCGATGTGGCTGATGCCATGGCCGCGGTACAGCGCGTCGACGATGGCGTTGATCAGCGCCGGACAGGAGCCGATGGCCCCGGCCTCGCCCGCCCCCTTAACGCCCAGCGGGTTGGTCGTGCACGGCGTGTTGCGCGTCTCGAACTGGAAGTCCGGTGCGTCGCTGGCGTGCGGCATCGGGTAATCCATGAAGCTGGCGCTGACGAGCTGACCCGACTGCGGATCGTAGACGGTGTCTTCCATCAGCGCCTGGCCGATGCCCTGCACGGCGCCGCCGTGCACCTGCCCTTCAAGCATGAAGGGGTTCAGGGTTTTGCCGAAGTCATCGACGATGACGTATTTGGCGATGGTCGTGACGCCGGTGGCCGGATCGATCTCGACTTCGGCGAT
>CAIYTE010000028.1 GCA_903929045.1 uncultured Hyphomicrobiales bacterium | reverse complement strand
GCCGCCGCCCGCGCCGTGCGGCTTGGCGTAATACTGATCGCGCTCGGCGCGATCGACCTGCGGACCCTTTTCGCGGCGCGGACGATCGCCGCGCGGCGGACCGCCACCGGGACGGCCGTTATTGTTGTTCTGACCCGGCCGATTCTGATTGGGCCGGTTACCAGCCGGCGCGCCAGCGGATGGCCGGTTCTCGAAGCTCTTGGCCTGGCGCTCCATGCGCTGCTGGCGCTCGTGACGGTCCTGACGCTGCTGGCGGTTCGGGCCGTCCTTGCGCTCGCCGCCTTCTTCCGTCGGCGCGGGAGCAGCGGCGGCATCGCCGGCAGGCGCAGCGGCTTGCCCCGGTGTCTGCTGCGGACGTTGCGGACGGCGCTGACGCGGCGGGCGCTTCTCAGCGCGGCCAGCCGGACGCCAGACATCGATCATGACCGGCTCGTCGGCCTTCTTCTCGGCGGCAGCCTCCGTTGTCGCAGCGGCAGCTTCCGGCGCAACGGCGCCATCGCCCGCGACCGGCGGCATGACCTCAGCCGCTTCCGCGATCGTCGCTTCGACCGGAGCCGCTTCAACGACCGGCGCTTCGGCAGCAGGGGCTTCGGCAACGGGTTCGGCCACAGCTTCGGCGGGCGCGGCATCGGCAGCCGTCGCGTCAACCGGCGCTGCGTCGGCAGCAGCTTCCGTCACGGCAGGCGTTTCGGCAGCAGCGGGCGCGGCTTCGGCCGGCTTCACTTCCGGCGGTTTCGGCCGGCGATCGAGACGATAACCGAGCGAGCGCAGGATCGAGGCAAAGTCTTCGCCCGACGCGCCGGTAAGCGAGGTCATCGCACCAGTGACGACAAAACCACGGCCATCGAAGGCGCCGTCGGGCTTGGCGGTCTGCACGCCCTCGCGCCACGACAGCGCGGGACGAATGAGGTCGGCAAGGCGCTCGAGAATATCGACGCGCACGGCGCGTTCGCCGGCAACGCGATAACCGGCGGTGCGATAGAGCGCCTTCGGCGTTTCCTTATCGATCGGGATCGAGGTGCGGCCGCTGCCGGCCAGATGCAGCAATTCGGTGACGCCCTTGGCGTCCGGCGCTTCGTTCTTGAGCGCCCAAAGCTGCGTCGCCAACGCGCGCGGCGCCGGCTTGAGCAGCACGGGCAGATAGATATGGTAGGCGCCGAAGCGCACGCCGTATTTCCGCAACGTCGCGCGCGACGGCTGGTCGAGACCCTTGATCTCTTCCGACACTTTCTGCCGTTCCAGCACGCCGATCGATTCAACCAGCTGGAACGCGACGCCGCGCGCCATGCCGGTAATGTCGTCGGCGGCGGTCAGCGAGAACAGCGGCGCCAGCAATTTCTCGACATGATTTTTCAGCCAGAGATCGAGCCGGTTCTGCACCAGTTCTTTCGCCGGTCCGGTCAGATGGTCATCGGCGATGATGCGCACGCGCGGCCGCAACGTGTCGTCGCCCGCGGTCAGTTTGCCGACAGCTTCGCCGGTCCAGCGCAGCACGCCGTCATTGGCGAGGACGATCTGATCGGTCGAGGCTTGCGATAATTTCGTGGCGCGCACCTCGATCTCGCCGGCCAGCGCCTTTTGCGCAGCCGCGTTGAGTGCCTTGGCTTCAGAGCCGGCGGCAGAGGCGTCAGGCGCGAACATGAATCCGTCGAGGCGGCCAATCACGTGGCCCTCGACCGTCACATCGCCCGTTTTTCCGATTTGCGTTTCCAACATCGTGTTCTCTCGTAGCCGCCGCATCAATACGCTAGTGCGACGGTCCACGAAACGTTCAGCAAGACGTTCGTGCAGCGCATCGGACAATTTATCTTCGGCCGCGCGAGCGACGCCTTGCCAGTGTTCCGGGTCGGCGAGCCAATCCTGGCGGTTGGCGACGTAAGTCCAGGTCCTGACATGCGCGATCCGGTTCGAGAGAGTATCGATGTCGCCATCGGTACGATCGGCCTGCGCCAGTTGCTGAGCAAACCAATCGGTCGGGATATTACCCTCTCGCATCAGGAATCCATAGAGGGTCACGACCATTTCAGCGTGGGTGGCCGGCGCGATCTTGCGATAATCCGGAACCTGACATGCGTCCCATAGTCGCTCGATAGCGGCCGGGTTGCGCGCCATGCCCCGTACATCCTCGTCGCGCGCGGCATGTTCGAGGACCAGAATGTCCTCGGCGACCGGCGCCCGGGTCAGCCCCGGCTCGGTGGGCATCATCGCCAAGGACGCCTGAAGTGCGCCCAGAGAGGCGAAACTGAGCTTGCTGTTGCGCCATTGCAGCATGCGCACCGGCTCGAAGGTGTGGCTTTCCAGCGCCTGCACCAATTCCGGATCGAACGGATCGCAGCGCCCCGTCGTGCCGAAGGTGCCGTCGCGCGTGGCGCGGCCGGCACGGCCGGCGATCTGCGCCAGTTCGACCGGATTGAGTTTGCGGAATTGGTAACCGTCGAATTTACGGTCCGATGCGAATGCAACGTGATTGACGTCGAGATTGAGGCCCATGCCGATCGCGTCGGTCGCGACCAGATAATCCACATCGCCATTCTGATAGAGCGCGACCTGCGCGTTTCTTGTGCGCGGACTGAGCGCGCCCAAAACGACAGCAGCGCCGCCGCGCTGGCGGCGGATCAATTCGGCGATGGCGTAAACTTCAGGCGCGGAAAACGCGACAATCGCCGAGCGCGACGGCAGCCGCGTCAGTTTCTTCTCGCCGGCATAGGTCAGCATCGACAGGCGTGGCCGGCTGATGATGTTGGCGCCGGGCAGCAAACGCTCGACCATCGGCCGCATCGTCGCGGCGCCGAGGATCATGGTTTCGTCGCGGGCGCGGAAATTGAGCATGCGGTCGGTGAACACATGGCCGCGCTCGAAGTCGGCGCCGAGCTGCACTTCATCGATCGCCATGAAAGCGACGTCGAGATCGCGCGGCATGGCCTCGACCGTCGAGACCCAGTAGCGCGCATGCGGCGGCTTGATCTTCTCTTCGCCGGTGACCAGCGCCACCTTGTCGGCGCCGATGCGGTCGCAGATCTTGTTGTAGACCTCGCGCGCCAGCAGCCGCAGCGGCAGCCCGATGACGCCGGACGAATGCGACAGCATGCGTTCGATGGCGAGATAGGTTTTGCCGGTGTTGGTGGGTCCGAGCACCGCGGTCACACCGGCGCCGCGCGCCTGGTCTTTGCGGTTCGGTTGAGGCGAAAACGAAATCGGCATTACCGGTCTTACTTTTGGTGGCGGGACGCGCGCGTCGCAGTGACGTTTCGCCTCGTCACGTCCATTTGTGTATCACAATGTGACGGATGTGATGGTTTCGGCCGTAAAAACAAGCGCTCGATTAAAGGTTGGAACGAGTCTGGAACGAAACGCGCCCGAATCGCTGACTCTGGCCCTATGTGGATTCGTTCACGGCGATATCTGGCCAGGCTTTCGGTGAGTCACACTAGATCGGGTAGAACAGCCTGGTTTTGAGGTGTTTTTTCACCGCTCAAACATTAACGCGGCGTGGACTCGATGCCCCAAAAAGAGTCAAGCGTTCGCGCGCGCCTGCGGCAGCGTTATTGCGTCTTCGGCGTGTTAGCTGACGCTCGGGTCGGAATTGCGACCGCGACGAATTCGTCGGCTTCGAGAACGGCACGACCGACCGGTGTCGGCGCCTGCGCCCGGAACGGCACCAAAACGCGGGTACCGGCGATCGGCGCGAACCAGATTTCGATATCGCGCTCCTTGGTCAGATATTTGACCGCGGTGCGAGACGGAATGTAGCCGGCGACCGGCGTGAAATAGACCGCGCACACGACGACGGGACCGGAATAGCCCTTCTCGGCCTTCACGGTTTCCATGCGCTTGTAGGCCATCTTGAGGTCGTAGCGCAGGCGGCCGTCGAACACCGCGGCGGTCTGCTGGCAAGCCTCAGGCACGACGGGATCGCCGTTGCCGGGCATGCGCACCAGGCTCGACGTCATCGGATCGACCACGCCGCGCTGGTGCGCTTCGGTCAACGGCACGCGCTCGGGATCGTAGTCTTGGGGTGGATCGACAGTGAAGTCTTTGACGCTGCCATTGGCCACGGTGAGCCGTATCTCGTCGCTTTTACGGCTGGTCACGATCGAGGCGGCATAGGCCGACTGCGCCGTTTTACCGGCCTGCCAGATGCCGCGCGTCGAGGTGGTGCCGCGCCCGCCGGTGAAAGCCCGCAACAGGCCGCTGGTCTGGCCGCTGGCGGTCGCGCTGTACTGGCTGTCGCCGATGTCGATGGTCCAGGTGCCCTCGCCGATCGGAATGCCGGACAAGGTCGCGGTGTAACGGGCCTCCAGCCTGCCCTGTGCCATGGCCGGGCTGGCCAGCATGGCGGCGAGAACCGCGCTCCCGAGAACCTGCCGAATTGCCAGCACTAGACGTGATCCTTCCGCGTGCCGGGCCCGTTTATGCCGGGAGGGCGGCTTGATAACACCAGCAGCATGCGCGATGACGCAAGCACCACCGGCCGACCTGTGCCATTCACGCACAGGAATGCGCCGAAGTGTGGTCGGAGCCTAATAAGTCGAATGTGTGATAGCGGCCGGCCCGCGCACGGGATGCGGCGCCGCATTGGCCGCAAACCGGCAGGAACCCGGCGAAAACGACCGGAAACCATTGGCGGACTTGACGAAATCCCCGCCAAATCAGCGGTTGACGCCTCTGCCCCCTCTCTTTATACGTCCCGCCATCCAATCCAAGTTGAATGGACCATAGCGGTGCGGTTTCGCGCCGCCGCGATTTGAGGAATTAAGCCATGTCATGGCGTTGCGATCTGACCGGCAAGAAGCCGCTGGTCGGCCACAAGGTGAGCCACTCGAATATCAAGACCAAGCGCCGGTTCATGCCGAACCTGCAGAGCGTGACGCTGATGTCCGACGCGCTCGGCCGCAGCTTCCGCGTGCGCGTGTCGACCAATGCGCTGCGCACGGTCGATCATCGCGGCGGTCTCGACGCTTTCCTGCTCAAGGCCAAGGAAGCCGATCTCGCGCCGAAGATGGTGACGGTGAAGCGTCAGCTGGCGAAGAAGCTGGCGAAGACCGAAGCCGAAGCCGCCTAAAAGCGCGCTTGCGACAATCGAATTCAAACGCCGCCGCAAGGCGGCGTTTTTATTTGGGGGCCTACTCCACCAGGGCGAACTGCAGCAGCAGATTGCGCTGGATGACCGAGAAGTTGTCGTCCGACACCAAAGTGATGATCGTCTCGCCGGCCGCATTCCGATGCACGGCGATGCCTTCCATGTTGTCGACCTGATAGCCCATGTCGGCTTCGATCATGATCTTGCCGTCGACCAGCGCGCCGGGCTGAAGCGCGCTCAGCGGCACACGGCGGATGCGCATGGCGACGCCGCGCGCCGGCGAAAAGCGGCGCTCCAGGATCAGCAATTCCGTCGGCGACAGCATCGTGCAATCGGTGACGTCGAAGTCGTCGCTGCGCTTGACGGTGAAGCGCTCGACCTTGTCGCCATTGATCAGGAAGGAATGGAGATTGCCGGCGGCATCGAGGCTTTCCTCGGTGATGACGATCAGATTGCCGGCCAGCGCGGAGTCCTTCGGCGCGGCGGCGAGGCATTCGAGACTTTTATTCTTTGGGAATTTCTTGAAATCCGGCGGCACCGCGATGGGCTCGCCGCGCGCCGCAAAGCCGTTGCGGGCCATGTCGAGCCGCACGATCTGCTCGACACGCTCGATACCGATGTAGAACTGGCCATCGAGTTCGACGAGCGACTCCATGTCGAACCAGCCGCGTTCGGCGAGCGGCTTGCCGTCACCGCCCAGCACCGGCGCCATTTCGGCATCGGCGATCCCGGCGGGCTTATCCTTGTCGTAAGCGACACGTCCGCGCAGCCATGAACCATTGTCGGTGACGGCAAGGAAATGCGCGCCGTCCGGCTCCATATGCAGCGAGGATATGCCGCCGAACGCGGCATATTTCGACGTCATCGCCAGACCGCCGCGAAATTCCAGCTCGCCGAAGCGCACGCGCGTCGGATCGCGATTGTCGAACGACAGGATCGGCAACGCATCAACAGTGATCCGCGTAGGCGCTGCCGCGAATTTCAACGCTTCGGCGATGGCGAAGCCGCCGGCGACGAGCAGCAGCCCGGCAAACAACGCGCCGCCCATCAGCCAACGCCGGTTGAGTTTTGGCATGCGCCGCGATCCCTCCCGCGCTGGTTTCAGCGCAGGTCCATCTTTTAGTTCAGCACGCGCTTGCGCGCGCCACGGGCCGGACGTTCGTTCGCGGCCGCCGTCGTTTCCTCGAACAGCTCGGCGAGCTTCTCGGTCATCGCGCCGCCGAGTTCTTCCGCATCGACGATGGTGACGGCACGGCGATAATAGCGCGTCACGTCGTGACCGATGCCGATGGCGATCAACTCGACCGGCGAGCGGGTTTCGATCTCTTCGATGATCCAGCGCAGATGGCGCTCGAGATAATTGCCGGGATTGACCGACAACGTTGAATCGTCGACCGGCGCGCCGTCCGAAATCATCATCAGGATCTTGCGCTGCTCGGGGCGAGCCAACAGGCGCTTGTGCGCCCAGTCGAGCGCTTCGCCGTCGATGTTTTCCTTGAGCAGGCCTTCGCGCATCATCAGGCCGAGGTTCTTGCGCGCGCGCCGCCACGGCGCGTCGGCGGACTTGTAGATGATGTGGCGCAGATCGTTGAGACGGCCCGGATTCGCCGGCTTGCCCGCGGTGAGCCAGTTCTCGCGCGCCTGCCCGCCCTTCCACGCCTTGGTGGTGAAGCCAAGAATCTCGACCTTGACGCCGCAGCGCTCCAGCGTGCGCGCCAGAATGTCGGCGCAGGTGGCGGCGACCGTGATCGGGCGGCCGCGCATCGAACCGGAATTGTCGAGCAGCAGGGTCACGACGGTGTCGCGAAACTGCGTGTCCTTTTCGGCCTTGAAGGACAACGCGTGCATCGGGTCCATGATCACGCGCGTCAGGCGCGCCGGATCGAGCACGCCCTCTTCGAGGTCGAAGTCCCACGAGCGATTCTGCTGCGCCATCAAACGGCGCTGCAAGCGGTTGGCGAGACGCGCCACCACGCCCTGAAGATGCGAAAGCTGCTTGTCGAGATAGCTGCGCAGGCGATCGAGTTCTTCCGGCTCGCAGAGATCCTCGGCGGCAATGGTCTCGTCGAATTTCGGCGTGAAGGCGCGATAATCCGGTCCGCGCGGCTCGTTCTGGCCGAAATTCTTCGGCCGCTGCGGCTCGCCCGGCGTATCGGCGTCGCCCATTTCGGTGTCGTCGGCCATGTCGGCCGTCGGCGCATCGACGGCTTCGGCCGCGGCGTCCGGCATTTCCTCGGCGGAGGCCTGCGTATCGTCGGCGCTGGTCTTTTCCATCTCGCCGCTGTCGGCGGCGTCGCCGTCATCGGCGGAATCCTGCTTGCGGTTTTCCTCTTCGCCGTCCTCGCTCTCGTCTTCCGAGTCGGTGGTGCGGTCCTCGCCCATTTCCAGCGCGTCGAGCATGTCATGCACGGCGTCGCCGAAATGACGCTGGTCCTCAAGGAAGTCTTCGAGCTTATCGAGATTCTTGCCGGCGCGCTCTTCGATGATCGGACGCCACAGCTCGACGAGCTTGCGTGCCGCCGGCGGCGGCGCCTGGCCGGTGAGACGTTCGCGCACCATCAAGGCCAGCGCGTCTTCGATCGGCGCATCGGCACGATCGCTGACGTCCTCGAATTTGGCGCGGTGATATTTCTCTTCCAGCATCGCGGTGAGATTCATCGCAACGCCATCCATACGGCGCGAACCGATGGCCTCGACGCGGGCCTGCTCAACCGCCTCAAACACCGCGCGACCCTGCTGTCCGGCCGGCTGCAAACGGCGATGCAGGGCCGGATCGTGACAGGCAATCTTCAGCGCGATGGAATCAGCATTGCCGCGCACGATGGCTGCTTCGGCCTTGGTCAGCTTGCGCGCCGGCTCGGGCAGACGCGCCTTGCCACCCATCAGGCCGGGACGCTCGGCCGCAAACGTCACTTCGAGATCGGGCTTGCGCGCCATCGAACGCATGCAGCTGCTGACCGCCCGTTTGAACGGTTCGGCCGGCGATTCCTTCGACGACGTTTTGCTTTTGATATTGGAAGCCAAGACCGACCCCTTACCCGCCGCTCAGCCTGCGGCGCGGCAACCCTCTCCCGTGAGGGAGAGGGAAGAAAGCTTACGACAGCGCGACGTTCACCGAGCTCTCCGGCAACTCGATGCCGAAGCAGCGCTGATAGAACTCGGCCACGATCGGGCGTTCCAGTTCATCGCACTTGTTGAGGAACGTCAGCCGGAACGAGAAACCGATATCGTTGAAGATGTCGGCATTTTCCGCCCAGGTGATGACCGTACGCGGGCTCATAACCGTCGAGATATCTCCGTTCATGAATGCGTTACGCGTCAGATCGGCAACGCGCACCATCTTGCTGACGATGTCGCGGCCCTGCTCGCCCTTGTAGTGCTTGGCCTTGGCCAGCACGATGTCGACTTCGTTGTCGTGCGGCAGATAGTTCAGCGAGGTGACGATCGACCAGCGATCCATCTGCGCCTGGTTGATCTGCTGCGTGCCGTGATAGAGGCCGGACGTGTCGCCGAGACCGACCGTATTGGCGGTCGCGAACAGGCGGAACGCCGGATGCGGCTTGATCACGCGGCTCTGGTCGAGCAGCGTCAAACGGCCCGACGATTCCAGCACGCGCTGAATGACGAACATCACGTCGGGACGGCCGGCGTCGTATTCGTCGAAGCAGAGCGCAACGTTGTTGACGTAGGCCCACGGCAGGATGCCGTCGCGGAATTCGGTGATCTGCTTGCCATCCTTGACGACGATCGCGTCCTTGCCGATCAGATCGATACGGCTGATGTGGCTGTCGAGGTTGACGCGCACCATCGGCCAGTTGAGCCGCGCCGCGACCTGCTCGATGTGCGTCGACTTGCCGGTGCCGTGATAGCCCGTGACCATGACGCGGCGATTGCGCGCAAAGCCCGCGAGAATGGCGAGCGTGGTCGGACGGTCGAAACGATAATCCGGATCGGCGTCGGGGACGTGCTCTTCGGCCTTCGAATAGGCCGGCACTTCCATATCGCTATCGATGCCAAACAACTGCCGGACCGAGACCTTCATGTCGGGCATTTTCACGTCTTGCACTGCGGCAGTCATTGTTCCTCCGTGGCTTCGGGACGCCCGAAACCCTTCTAATGGTCCGACACGTATCGTCCGGCTGAGAACGGCAACTTAGCAGACGACTTCGCCGCAAAAAACCCGGGGTCGTCGAATAACACTATCAATAATATCAATAGGTTAGACGCATACCGGCCCGCCTTTTGGACAGGTCAGGGTTGCTTGGCGACGCGTTTTAGAGGCTCAGCCGAAGCCGGCCGACTTGAGATAGTTGTAGGACTGGATGACTTCCACCAGCCGGTCCTCGGTCGAACGGTCGCCACCGTTCACATCCGGGTGGAATTGCTTCACCAGTTCCTTGAAGCGCACCTTCACCTGGGCCGGCGTGGCGCCGACATCGAGGCCGAGCTTGTCGAGCGCCTTGCGCTCGGCGTTGCGAATCTGGCGCTGCTCGGTCTGCTGCTTCTGCTCGGTCTTCATGCCGGCGCCGAACAGCCCGAACGGATCGTCGCCGGAGCCGAGCGCGCCGAGATCCGGACGCACCTTCTGCTTGCCGGTCCCCATCTTCCACGTCGGACGATGACCGGTCAGCGCATCCTTCTGGAAGGCGAGCACGGCCGCGTCGTTCATGCCGGCAAAGAAATTATAGGACTGGTTGTATTCGCGGGCGTGCTTGAGGCAGTAGTTCCAGTACTCTTTGTCGTTGCCGCGGCCTTTCGGCGCCTTGTTGGTCGCCTTCTGCTCGCAGCCATGCCATTCGCAGACCGGCCCGCCCGTCTTGGGGCGGCGATCCTGTTCAGGCTTCACGCGAATCTTGTCGAACAGCGACGACACGCCGCTCGTGCTCTTCGAGCTGGTGGAGCTGGTCTTGGTGCTGCTGGGCTTTGGATTTTTCATGATTCAAATTTTCTTGGCCGGCGAATATGCGCTTTTCTCGGTAACACGTTCAAGACTTGACAGGGTTGCATTGCACTTGATTCCGCCATAAGTGCGAAACCATGCGCACCGCCGATATCATCACACAGAAGTTGACCGAGGCTTTAGCCCCGCAAAGCCTCAAAGTGGATGACGAATCCCATCTGCATGCCGGACATTCCGGCCACCGCGAGGGCGGGCAGACCCATTACAGGGTCTATATCGTATCGAATGCGTTCGAAAATAAGACCCGCGTCGAGCGTCACCGCCTGATCAATGGTATTCTTTCGGCGGAGCTCTCCGGCGGCGTCCATGCGCTGGCGATCCATGCCAGCGCGCCCGGAGAGGGCTAAACCCTCGTCCTAGCTTGACGAAAGCTTGCGCGGCAGCGGCTGGATCCGCAGCGACGTGATGCGATTCCGGTTGCGGCGGAGCACGCGGAAGCGGAAGCCGTGGAAGGTAAAACTCTGCCCGACCAGCGGGATCGAGCGCGCTTCGTGAATGACCAGACCGGCAATGGTCGTGGCCTCATCGGCCGGCAAATCCCAGTCCATGACGCGGTTGAGATCGCGGATCGTCACCGCGCCGTCGACATTGACCGAACCATCAGGCTGACGGCGCACGCCCGGCATGGCGACGTCGTGTTCGTCGGTGATGTCGCCGACGATTTCTTCGAGGATGTCTTCGAGCGTGACGATGCCTTTGACCTCGCCGTATTCGTCGACGACGAGCGCGAAAGGCGTCTTGCGGCGGCGGAACGCCTTGAGCTGCTCCGACACCGGGCGCGTATCGGGCACGAACCACGGCGGCGCCATGATGGCGGCGATGTCGACCTTGGCGGCGTCACCATCGACGGCGTGCAGCGCGCGCAGCAGATCCTTGACGTGCAGAATGCCGACGATGTTTTCCGGATTGTCGCGCCACAACGGCAGCCGCGTCACCGGCGAAGCGATCACCGCATTGACGACGTCCTCCGCCGGATCATCGGCATCGATCGTGATCATGTTGGTGCGATGGATCATGACGTCGGACACTTCAAGCTCGCCGAAGCGCAGAACGTTCTGGATGTATTCGGCCTGGCCCTCTTCGACATTGCCGTGTTCGGCCGAGACCTCGACGAGGCCTTCGAGTTCGGTGCCGGTCAGCACTTCGTGGTGGCTCGCTTCCTTGACGCCGAGCACGTGCAGGATCCGGCGTGACGACTCGTTGAGCAGCCAGTTCAGCGGATAAAAGATGATGAACGAGATATGCAGCGGATAGGCGATCCACTGCGCCACCGGCGTCGGCTCGCGGATCGCCAAGGTCTTCGGCACCTGCTCGCCGAGCACGATGTGCAGCGACGAGAAAACGAGGAAGCCGACGAGGAACGACGTAAAATGCAGCGCCTGCTCCGGCATGTGCAGCGGCTCAAGCACCGGCTTCAGCAGGCTCGCCACCGTCGGCTCGCCGACCCAGCCAAGACCGAGCGACGCCATCGTGATGCCGAGCTGGCAGCACGCCAGATAGGCTTCGATATTGCCCATCATTTTCTGCAAAAGCTTGCCGCCGAAGCCGCCCTCTTCGGCAACCGCGTCGATGCGGAAGCCGCGGCTCTTCACCAGCGCAAATTCGGCCGCCACATAAAACGCGTTGGCCGCCAGCAGCAGGAACGCAATCAGCAGATTGACGACGTTGTCGCTCATTCCGCCAGCCGTTGCGCGAGAAAGGTACGAATCTCGGCAGGATCGACATCGCCGGCAACGAAAGCCTGGCCGATGCCGCGCACCAGAATGAAGGTGAGTTTGCCGCGCTTCACTTTTTTGTCCTGACCGATCAGATCCATCAAGCTATCGACGCCGGGCACGCCGCCTTGCACTTGCTTCACTTGGGTCGGCAGGCCGACGGCATCAAGATGGGCGCGAACACGTGTCGCATCGGCGGCGGACGACAGGCCTTTGGCGGCGGAATACTGGAACGCCATGGTGCAGCCGAGCGCCACCGCCTCGCCGTGCAGCAAGCGCTGCGAAAAACCGGCGCCGGCCTCGAAGGCGTGGCCGAAGGTGTGGCCGAGATTGAGCAGCGCGCGCTCGCCGTTCTCGCGCTCATCGCGCGATACGACACCGGCCTTGCCACGACAGCAGATCGCAATGGCGTGCTCGCGCGCCGGGCCACCGGCGAACAGATCCTGCCAGTTCGACTCCAGCCAGGTGAAGAACGCGGCATCGCCGAGCAGACCGAACTTCATCACCTCGGCGTAACCGGCGCGGAATTCGCGCGGCGACAACGTGTCGAGCAGCGCCGTGTCGGCGACCACCAGAATCGGCTGATGAAACGCGCCGATCAGATTCTTGCCGAGCTTGGAATTGATGCCGGTCTTGCCGCCGACCGAGGAGTCGACCTGCGACAGCAACGACGTCGGCACCTGCACGAAATCGAGGCCGCGCCGCACGCTAGCGGCGACGTAGCCCGCAAGGTCGCCGATGACGCCGCCACCGAGTGCGACGATGAGATCGTTGCGCTCGATTTTGGCGGCGATGACGGCTTCGCATACCTTTTCAAAGGTCGCGTAATTCTTCGATCCCTCGCCGGGCGGCACGATAATCGCCGCGCTTTCGATACCCGCCGCTTTCAACGCCGCTTCGGCGGCGGCGAGATGAAGCTTCGCCACGTTTTCATCGGTGACGATCGCGACCTTGGCGCCGGGACGCAGCGCCTTGATGCGCGCGCCGAGCGACGACAGTACGCCGCGGCCGATGACGATCTCATAGGCGCGCGTCCCGAGCGCGACCGGCACGATAATGGGTTCGCCCGAGCGCAGCGGCGCGGTCATGGGGTGTTCTCCGGGGCGCTTTCCGTCACCGCGACACCGAGGCGCTTGGCCAAGGCCGCGACGATGTCGTCAACGATGTTGTCGTGCGGCTCGTCGCGCGAATGAATGGTGATGTCGGCCAGCGCGTAGAGCGGCTCGCGCTGCGGCAGCAGATCCTTGATCTTGTCGACCAGCGGCCGGTCGCTGCGGCGCTTGGTGCGCTTGATCAGTACGTCGATATCGGCGTTGAGCCAGATCGAGATACCCTTCTCGGCAATCAGGTCGCGGGTATGCGGATCCATCACCGCGCCGCCACCGGTCGCCAGCACACCGGCCTCGCCGTCCAGCAGCCGCGCAATGACGCGCGCTTCGCCGGCGCGGAAATAGGGTTCGCCATGCATGGCGAAAATCTCGGAGATGGTCATGCCGGCGGCGTTCTCGATCTCGGTATCGGCGTCGACGAAGGGGATGCCGAGCCGGATGGACAGGCGGCGGCCGATCGAAGACTTGCCCGCGCCCATCATGCCGACCAGCACGATGGAGCGGCGGTCCAGCGCATGCGCAATTCCGCGGCAAATGGCCGTATCAGGGCCATTTTCGTCGGCTTTCTGCGTGGCAGCGTTAACCATACCGGTCTTCCAAATCGGGGCACCGGTTCATATACCAGCAAACGCGGCACCGCGAGAGCGGCGGTATACCGCCCCGGTTGTTAAGGAACATGGGCGACAGTAGCGCTAAGGTGGGTCCGCGACGCGCGGAGACTGGATTTCGACAATGCCGAGCCTGTTCAGATTTCTGATTTTCGTCGGCCTGCTCGGCGGCCTCGGCTATGGCGCGGTGTTCGCGCTCGCCAATTTCGTCCAGCACAAGCCGCGCGAGATCGTCGTGACCGTGCCGCAAGACAAATTTCTCAAGCCGCCGCGCTGATGAACGCCGCTCCATCATCCGCTCGTCCCCGCGCAAGCGGGGATCCAGAGCGGCAAACGAGCAGGCTTGACGTTGTAGCCCTGGATTCCCGCTTCCGCGGGAATGAGCGGAGCTAGGATCAATGGCCCGCGCAACGACGGCATCAGACGACGCGCTGGTCGAGTTGTTTCTCGACATGCAGGCGGCCGAGCGCGGCGCCGGCAAAAATACGCTCGACGCCTATCGCAACGATCTCGCCGACCTGACCGCGCATCTGCGCGCGGCGAAAGTGACGGTCGCCAAAGCGACCACCGACGATCTGCGCGATTATCTCGGTTCGCTCGCCGACCGCGGCTTCGCCACGGCAACCTTGGCGCGGCGTCTGTCGGCGACGCGGCAGCTCTTTCGCTTCCTCTACGCCGAAGGAAAACGCGGCGACGATCCGGCGGCGGTGCTCGAAGGACCCAAGCGCGCGCGCACGCTGCCGAAAGTGCTGTCGATTGCCGAAGTCGATGGCCTGCTGACGCAAGCGCGCCGCAACGCCGACAATGCGGAGCAAGCGCCCGCCGCACGGCTGCGCGCATCACGGCTGCTGTGCCTGCTCGAAGTCGTCTATGCCACCGGCTTGCGCGTGTCCGAACTGGTCGCGCTGCCAGCGTCCGCCGCGCGCAAGGATCAGCGCATGCTGGTAGTGCGCGGCAAAGGCAACAAGGACCGGCTGGTGCCGCTCAACGGCGCCTCCAAGCGCGCCATGGCCGATTACCTCACGCTGCGCAGCGCGGCCAAAGCCGATCAATCGAAATGGCTGTTTCCGTCGTCCGGCGAACAGGGCCACCTCACCCGTCAGCACTTCGCGCGCGACCTCAAAAGCCTCGGCGCCGCTTGCGGTATCAGCGGCGACCGCCTGAGCCCGCATGTTCTGCGGCATGCCTTTGCCAGCCATTTGCTGCATAACGGCGCAGATTTACGCGTGGTGCAGACCCTGCTCGGCCATGCCGATATCTCGACGACCCAGATTTATACCCATGTGCTGGAAGAACGCCTGAAAGCGCTGGTGCGCGACCTGCACCCACTGGCGGATGGGTAGCAAAAGCGCCTTTAAGAACCATATTAACCCGATTGCTTGACTAAAGGGCCTATCCGCGTCATTTCGCGGCCCTTAACCCCACCGGGAACCGATGCGTAGTTATCTCGATTTTGAAAAACCTGTGGCCGAGCTCGAGGCCAAAGTCGAAGAACTGCGCGCCATGGGCGAGAGCGGCGGCGCGGTTGCCGTTGGCGACGAGATCGGCCGGCTTGAAGTCAAAGCCGCCGCCGCGCTCAAGGATCTCTATTCCAATCTGACGCCCTGGCAGAAGACGCAGGTGGCGCGCCATCCAATGCGGCCGCACTGCCTCGATACCATCGCCGGCCTCATCACCAATTTCATCCCGCTCGCCGGCGACCGCAAGTTCGGCGATGACTTCGCCATCGTCGGCGGCTTCGGCCGTTTCCGCGGCGAAAGCGTTTGCGTCATCGGTCACGAGAAGGGCTCCGACACCGAGAGCCGCCTCAAGCATAATTTCGGCATGGCGCGGCCCGAAGGCTATCGCAAGGCCGTGCGGCTGATGGAATTGGCCGACCGCTTCAACATTCCGCTGCTGATGCTGGTCGATACCGCCGGCGCCTATCCCGGCATCGGCGCCGAAGAGCGCGGCCAGGCCGAAGCGATCGCGCGCTCGACCGATGCCTGCCTCGGACTCAGTGTGCCGAGCGTCGCCGTGATCCTCGGCGAAGGCGGCTCCGGCGGCGCCATTGCGTTGGCAACAGCAAACAGGGTGCTGATGATGGAGCACGCGATCTACAGCGTGATCTCGCCGGAAGGCGCCGCCTCGATCCTGTGGCGCGACACCACCAAGGCGCAGGAAGCGGCGACCAAAATGAAGATCACCGCCCAGGACATGGTGCGGTTCGGCGTCATCGACAGCATCGTCCCAGAGCCGACCGGGGGCGCTCACCGTGACCCGAAGGCCGCCATTGCCGCCACCGGCGCCGCCATCGCCAAGGCGCTGGACGAGCTCAAGCCGCTGTCCCGGCAGGCGGTCCTCAAGGAACGGCGCGAGAAATTCCTCAATATGGGCCGCCTGACCCGCCCGGCCGTCTAAGGCCCCGGCATTCCGGTTCTTAAGGTTCCGGCAATTCCTTGCCCATAAGTTCCGCAGTCAAGACCGTTTACCTTGGTCCGCCATAGGGTTACCGTCGGGCACCCGATCGCCTTGGTTGCCTTGCGGATGCCACATCTTCTGGGTAACGATTTCGTCACTGAGGCCCGCCCTCCCGGGGGAGTACCGCGTTTGAACCGATTGACCGTCCGTTCGCTGCTGACGTCCGCGGCCCTCGCCGCCGCTGTCGCGCTTGGCGGCTGCAATCCGAGCGATATTCCGACGACCGGCCGCGCACACGCGCCGTTGTCCGACAAAATGCTCACCGAAATCGCCGCCAAGAACATGGACAAGGATTCGCCGATCCTCGTTCGTCTGTTCAAGGAGGAGTCCGAACTCGAGGTCTGGAAGAAGACCAAGGACGGCGAGTTCGCGCTGCTGAAGACCTATCCGATCTGCCGCTGGTCGGGCGATCTCGGCCCGAAGAAGAAGGAAGGCGACCGTCAGGCGCCGGAAGGCTTCTACACGATCACGCCGGCGCAATTTAATCCGAACTCGAATTACTACCTCGCCTTCAACACCGGCTTCCCGAACGCCTATGACAAATCGTGGGGCTACACCGGCTCCGACCTGATGGTGCATGGCGATTGCTCGTCGCGCGGCTGCTACGCGATGACCGACGAGCAGATCCAGGAAATCTACGCGCTCGGCCGCGACTCGTTCTTCGGCGGACAGCGTTCGTTCCAGATGCAGGCCTATCCGTTCCGCATGACCGCGTTGAACATGGCCAAGCACCGCAACAATCCGAATTTCGCCTTCTGGAAAATGATCAAGGAAGGCTACGACAATTTCGAAGCGAGCAAACAGGAGCCGAAGGTTTCGGTCTGCGAACGCCGCTATGTGTTCGATGCCGCCGCGCCCGCCGGTTCGACCAAGCCGCTGAACTTCAGCCCGTCTGCCAAGTGCCCCGCCTACCAGATCGATCCGATGGTCGCCGACGCCGTGCTCGAGCACCGCCGCAGCGAGCAGGCGCAGATGGCCGAGTACACCAGCCGCAACGTCGCGGTGGTGCCGTTCCGTCACGGTATCGACGGCGGCATGAACGCGGTGTTCGCCAGCAAGCTTGGCGGTCAGACCGACGGCAACGGCCGCACCTATCAGGTTGTCAGCGCCAGCGGCCCCGAAGCGCCGGGCTATCTGCCGCGCGTGCCGAATTCGCCGCCTGCCGGAAAGCCGATCGTCGGCACGCCGCAGGTCGCGTCGCCGGTTGCGGTTGCGACGGCTGAGCCGACGGAAGCCGCCGAAGAACAACCGGCTGCCGCGCCGGCTGCAAAACCGCAGACGACTGTTCAGATGGCGAAAACCAAGCCTGCCGCCGCGCCGGTTTTCCGCACGGCATCGACGCCGTCGACTCCAGTGAAGCTCGACAGCAAGCCGAAGGCGGTCGCCGAAGCCGAACCTCAGTTGCGCCTGAACAAGCAAGAGCCGAGCAAGCAGGACAAGAACGACTCGCAGATGCGCACGGCGTTCACCGCCCCTGCCGCGGCAACCAACGGCACACTCGCCGGCGCGCAACCGGTGGTTCCAACCGGCTCGTTCGACAGCCGCTGGTCGGGATTCCGCTAGCCGTTGGCTAACCTATCCCCGCGATACATCGCACTTGGCGGAAATGTGATCCCAAATTTACGGGTCGTATGATAGCGATTCAGTCATGGACTGTTTCGTTTACGTTATTGGTTGCAAGCAAGGATCCCGCGCTCTGACTTATGTCGGCTGGAGCAATGACGTGATGAAACGTCTTGCCAAGCATAATGTCGGCAAAGGCGCCAAGACGACCCGCGGACGTGCCTGGCAATTGCTGCACTCGGAATGGTTTCCGACCAAGCAGGAAGCGATGAGCCGCGAGTGGCACCTCAAGCGCGACCGCAAATTCCGCAAACAGCTCACCGCGAAGATCGAGACGGCGCCGAAGCGTCGCGTCAAAAAGAAAAAACGCGCGGTTTAGTGCTGCTGGTTATCGGCCGCGCCACTGCGGCGGCTTCTTCTCGACAAAGGCTTTAACGCCGGTGCGGAAATCCTCGCTGCCGTAGCAGGCGCGGATCAGGTCTTCGTCGTTCGGAATGCCGGCGTGCAACAGGCGGCGCATCGCCTCCTTGGTCACGCGCATGGTGACCGGCGCATTGCCCTGCAACCGTTCGCAGATTTCGGTGACGCGGGCATCAAGCGCAGCCGGATCGAGCACATCCATAACGAAACCGGCGGCAAGCGCATCCTCGGCGGCAACGTTCTCGGCCATCAGCAGCATGCGCTTGGCCCGCGACACGCCGAGATGGGCGACGATGCGGGCATAGTTCATGACCGAGAGACAGTTTCCGAGCGTGCGCGCAATCGGCACGCCGAACTTCGAGCCCGCCGTGGCGATGCGCAGATCGCAGCACGCCGCAATCGCCAGACCGCCGCCGATGGCCCAGCCCTCGACGACGCAGAGCGTCGGCATCGGCAGCGCTTCGAGCGCGCTCAGATAGGCTTCCATCTTCACTTCGTAGTCAACGCCCTGCTCCGGCGTGGTGAATTCCAGAAACTGCGCGATGTCCGTGCCGGCGATAAAGGCTTTGCCGCCGACGCCGCGCAGCACGGCAACGCGAATGCTCGTGTCCTGCGACAATTCCTTGCAGGCCGCGGCGAGGCCTTCATACATCGCCCAGGTCATGGCGTTGCGCGCGGCCGGCCGGTCGAACCAGATCGTCGCCACCGCACCGTCGCGCACCAACCGCACTTCGCCGTCGCTCATCGGTCACCCTTCGTGTTGTCCGCGCATCATAGGGCGAACGATGAAGGCCGCAACGGATGAAACCGGCCCCGCTTATCGCCGCGTCAGCTCGAAACGCTGCTCGGCTTTGTTGTCTATGAGGCCGCAATGGCATTCGGCGGCAAAGGCCTCGAGCCGCACGCGCGCGGCGGCATCGCCCGGCGGGAAAGCCTGACTGAAAAGTGCGTAGGTCAGATCGAAAATATGCCCGCCCGGCATGTCGAGCAGATAACTCTTCAGGACGGCTTCGGTCAGCATCTAGTGCAGCGACGACGCGGGCTCGTCGGAGTCCATGATGGCGCGGCCGAGATCGACGATGTCGGCTTCGACCTCGGACTGCCGGTTGGTCAGGTCGAGATACTTCTTCGTCATCGCCCCGTTCGGCGACCAGTCGCCGGTCTTGCGCTGCTCGGCCGGCACCTCGGCCATGCTGGCGATCATCTCCTCGATCGCGGTGTCCAGCAGGTCGCGCTCGGCGCTGAGCGCCGCGAGTTGAGCTTTCATGTCGTCAAGTTTGCTCGCCATCACTCTTCTCTGATCTGGAATGTACTCAGGCCGGGACGATGACCTTGCCGATGGGCCATAGCGCAATCCCGGCCAATTTCAAATGCGCCCATGCGAACGGAATGCCGACAATGGTGACCGCGCATAACAGGGCCGTGACGAGGTGGCCCAGCGCCAGCCACCAGCCGGCGAGCACGAACCAGATCAGATTGCCGACGAAACCGAACAGCCCGGTGCCGATATCTTCACGGCCGAAATATTCGTCGCGCGACACCGCCTTCTGGCCGAACGGCAGCAAGGTGTAGGCGGCGATGGTGAAGCCCGCCTTGGCCCAAGGCAGTCCGATGATGGTGACGGCCATGATGCAGGCGGCAACCGCCCAGCCGACCGCCATCCAGAAACCGCCAAACAGGATCCACAGCAGGTTCAACAACAGGGACACGGGCTTCTTCCTTTGCCAATCCGGACGCACACAAACGCGCCTCGATTAGTTGGGTTCCGCTTGCGCCTATCGCAAGGCCTCGCCGGCATTGGCCGGCACTTTGAAAAAGTCGATCATCGACACGCAAGCCAGGACGGCAAAGAAAACGAACGTGATCTGGAAGTCCGTCACCGACTGCATGCCGTTTTCGTGACCGTGCGAGGTCAGGCGCAGCAACGCCCCGGCGATGGCGACGCCGACCGCATTGGCCGCCTGCTGCTGCATGCTGAACAAGGTGTTGGCGCTGCCCATGATCGGCTTTGGCACCTCCGAAAACGCCAGGGTGCTGAGCGTGGTGAACTGCATCGAGCGCGCCATGCCGGCCACGACCAGCAGCGCGAAGATCACCGCATGTGGCGTTTGCGGTGTCAGCAACACGAAACCCAATATCGTCGCCACCGCGACGCTGGCGTTGACCAGCATGAGGCGGCGGAAACTGATGTTGCGGATCAGCCAGGTGGTTGCCGGCTTCATGCCGAGATTGCCGGCGAAAATGCCGAGCACGAGCGTGCCGGACGTCACCGGATCGAGGCCGAAGCCGATCTGGAACAGCAGCGGCAGCAGGAACGGCATCGCCGCGAGGCAGCCGCGGAAAAAACCGCCGCCGCGCATGGCCAGTCTGAACGTCAGGGTGCGGAAGGCCGCCAGCGAGATCATCGGATCGTCGATGCGCAGCGCGCGCCGCACGGCGACCACGCCGCAACCGAGACCGAAGGCGAACAACGCCACCGCCGCGGCAATCGGGATACCGCTGCGCCCGAGCAGCTCGATGCCGGCCAGAGTGCCGAGAATCGCCGTGCCGGTGAGGAAAAAGCCGGACGTATCGAATTTGCCGCGCTCGATCTTCGGCGTCACCGGCACGATGCGCCAGACAAAAAACAACGCAATGAGGCTGAGCGGCACGTTGATGTAGAAAATCCAGTGCCACGAAAAATAGGTCGTGATGAAACCGCCGAGCGGCGGCCCGAGCAGCGGCGCGCTCAATGCCGGCCAGGTCAGATAGGCGATCGCGCGGATCAGGTCCTTCTTCTCGGTCTCGCGCAGCACGATGAGGCGGCCGACCGGCACCATCATGGCGCCGCCAAGCCCCTGAAGCACGCGCGCGCCGATGAACTGCCAGACATTCTGGCTGATGCCGCACAGAACCGAAGCAAGCACAAAGAGAACGATCGCCGAGGCATAGACGCGCTTGGCGCCGAGGCGGTCGGCGATCCAGCCGCTCGCCGGAATCATGAACACCAGGGTGACCAGATAAGCCGACACGCTGACATCGAGCCGCGCCGCGGTCGCATTGAACGACGCGGCGATGTTCGGCAAGGCGGTCACGAGGATCGTGCCGTCGAGCTGCTCCATGAACATGGTCGAGGCGACGAGCAGCGGCAGGGCGGCAGGAAGCTTCATGATCGTCAGTCGTTATGCGCCGGGCTGCGCATCATTTGGTCTGCCTGACATTGATGCCGCGACCCATGCCCGCGCAATCCTCATCGGTCTTAAAGCCGGCCGCACGGATGCCGAAAGCCGCCAATTCCTCGTCGCGGTCTTCGGTATCACCGGTGACGCCGACGGCGCCGACCACATCGCCATTGCCGGCGCGGATCAGCATGCCGCCGCCTTCGGGGAAGATCTTGTTGTCGGTGGCGCCGAACAGATAATTCATGAAGGCCGGCTTTTCTTCGTTGCGGATGCGCACCAGCTTGGACGAACGGCCGAGCGCCAGCGACGCGTAGGCTTTGCCGAAGGCCATTTCAAAGCGGACCATCGACGAGCCGTCTTCCTTCTGGAACGCCTTCACCACACAGCCCGGCTCGACCACCACGACGCTCAACGGGCGGCATTGCAACTCGGCCCCGCGCTTGATGATCGTTTCGATGATGATGTTGGCTTGTGCGAGCGTAATCATGATGACCTTTTCCGTGACCTTAAAATAACGCCGACCGAATCATTGCGCCTGCATACCAGCCGCTTTGATGATCGGCACCAGACGTTCGCGCTCCGCAGCGAGAAAGGCCTGCGCGCCCGCCGGCGTGAGATCGGCTCTCGCCTCGAGGCCGCCGGCTTCCAGCACGCGCTCGAAGTCAGCGTCCTGCATCGCTTTGGCCGTCGCAGCCGAAACCTGCTCGATAATCTGCGGCGGCGTTCCCGCGGGCGCGAATACACCCGCACCAAGCTGCACGACAAGTCCCGGCAATGTCTCAACTGCCGCCGGAATTTCCGGCGCCGCCTTGAGCCGCGCCGGGGCGCACACCGCGAGGATGCGTACCTTGCCGGCGCGATGGAAGCCCAGCACCTGGCTGGTGATGTTCGGCGTCATCATCGGCACGACGCCGGCCATCAGATCGATCAGCCCGGGACCCGCGCCGCGATAAGGCACGTGCTGAATGTCCGGCTTTCCGATCAACTGCTTGAAAAGCTCGCCCGCCAGATTGGTCACCGTACCGGCGCCGGCCGAGGCGTAGGACAGCGGCTTGCCGGAGGTCTTTGCGTATTTGATGAATTCGTCGAGCGTGTTGGCCGGGACGCTGGGATGAACCACGATGGCTGTCGAGGACGTCGCGATCATTGCGATGGCCGCGAAATCCTTCGCGATGTCGTAGGGCGGACTTTGCATCAAGGATGGCGCGATGATCTGCGAACTCGTGTCGCCGAACAGCAGCGTGTATCCGTCCGCCGTGGCATGCGCCACCGCCGTGGCGCCGATCGTGCCGCCGCCACCGCCCCGGTTGTCGACAACGACGGTTCCCAGGGGCGCTTTCATCCGCTCTGCCCAGTTACGGGCAACCGAGTCGACGACGCCGCCCGGCGCATAGGGGACGATGAGGCGGATCGGTCCTTGCGGATAGGCCGATTGGGCAAAGGCGCGCGCGCCGACAAGTGGCGCCAGAATTGCCGCTCCGCCCCATCGAATACAGTCGCGACGGTCCATACGCTTCCTCCGATTTTTTATTATTGGATTTGATCGTCAGTCTTTTTCTATATCGCACGCTAACGCAAGTCCGGCAGCTATGCTAACCAGCCTGACGCAACGCAAGAATGCTCGCCACGCACGAGGCGAGCCGCGATTTTGTCCCTGTGAAAAGGTGCGCCCGTGACAACAGCCAATACCCCATCCAAAGGATTTTCCTGGCCGAATGGCGCCCGTATGGCCGTCGTGATGACGTGCCTCATGGAAAACTGGTCGGGCGACAAGGGCCCGCCGTTTTCGGTGCAGACCACGTCGCTCAAGCCGGGGACTCACGACCGCGCGGCGATGACCTGGGGCACCTATGGCGGCCTCCGCGGTGTCTGGCGGCTGCTGAAAATTCTCAACGAGAATAAGGTGCCGTCGACCTTCGTCGCCAATGCGCATTCGATGGAGCTCGCGCCGGACGCGGTCGCGCAGATGCTGAAATCGGGCCACGAAATCGCCGCCCATTCCTATACGCAGGACGCGCTGATGGCGTATCTGACGCCCGACGAGGAGCGCGCGACCATCGCGAAGTGTGTTGACGTCTTCAAGAAAATGACCGGCGCGCCGCCGAAGGGCTGGCTGAGCCCGGTGCTGGCGCCCACCGCTCACACCGAAGAGCTGATCGCGGAGGCCGGGCTGCTCTGGTACGGCGATTACAACCACATCGATCTGCCGTTCTGCGTCGACACCAAGCACGGCAAGCTGGTGGCGCTGCCGCATTCGGATTTCGCCGACCACCGCGTGCTGCGCGGCAATACGCGGGACTGGTACGAGGTCTACAAGGACACGTTCGACTATCTCTACGACAACGAGTCCATGTCCTACCTGAACATCACCGTGCACTGCCATTTCGGCGGCCGGCCGTTGATGGCGGCTCAGGTCGACAAGATATTGAAATACATCCGCGGGTTCCCCGGCGCGTGGTTCGTCCGCCACGACGAGCTGGCGCAGTGGGTCAAAGACAACAACATCGCCGAATGGACGAACCAGGAAAGATTTTTCCCGCGCCCGGCGTGATCCGGCTGGTGTCAGCTTAGGGATTCCGCGCGCGGCGGCGCACGGCCAATTAGCTTAGGCGAATTTGCCGTGGCAGTGCTTGTACTTTTTGCCCGAACCGCAGGGACAATCTTCGTTGCGGCCGACTTTGCCCCAGGTCGTCGGGTCCTTCGGATTGCGCTCGACCGCGGGCGTGCCGCCGATCGCCAGAGCCGGCGACAGCGCCATTTCGTTCTCGCCGGTCGTCGGATCGATCTTCTGCGCTTCCATGAAGGGCAGCGGCTCCGGATCCTGCTGCGGCGGCACGACCTCGACACGCATCAACTGCGCGGTGACGGCTTCGCGCAGATGCGCGATCATGGCCTCGAACAGGCTGAAGGCTTCCGCCTTGTACTCGTTGAGCGGATCGCGCTGGCCGTAGCCGCGCAGGCCGATGACCTGACGCAGGTGCTCGAGCATGACGAGATGCTCGCGCCACAGATGATCCAGCGTCTGCAGCAGGATCGATTTCTCGACATAGCGCATGACGTCCGGCGTCCACTTGGCGACCTTGGCGGCCATCCATTCGTCGGCCCGGCGCTCGATGCGCTCGCGCATTTCCTCGTCGGCGATGCCTTCTTCCTTGGCCCATTCCTCGACCGGCAGCGGCAGCGCCAAAACCTCGCGCAGATCCTCGTCGAGACCCTTGACGTCCCACTGCTCGGCATAGGCGTTCGCCGGAATATGCTTGGCGACCAGTTCGTCGATGACGTTGTGACGCATGTCGGCGACGGTTTCGTCGACGTGTTCGTCGCGCATGAGGTCGAGCCGCTGCTCGAAGATCACCTTGCGCTGATCGTTCATGACGTCGTCGTACTTCAGCAAGTTCTTGCGGATGTCGAAGTTGCGGGCTTCGACCTTCTGCTGCGCCTTTTCCAGCGCCTTGTTGATCCACGGATGGATGATGGCTTCGCCTTCCTTGAGGCCAAGCTTGGTCAGCATGCCATCGAGCTTGTCGGAGCCGAAGATGCGCATCAGGTCGTCTTCCAGCGACAGGAAGAATCGGGAGTGACCCGGGTCGCCCTGACGGCCGGAGCGGCCGCGCAGCTGGTTGTCGATGCGGCGGCTCTCATGGCGCTCGGTGCCGAGCACATAGAGACCGCCGGCGGCCAGCGCCTTGGCTTTCAACTGCGACACCTGCTCGCGAATCTTGTCGGCGCGCGGATCCTTGTCGCGCAGGCCCCAATCCTCGATGTCGGTGATTTCCTGGCGGATGCGCATGTCGGCGTTGCCGCCGAGCTGAATGTCGGTGCCGCGGCCGGCCATGTTGGTGGCGATGGTGATCGCGCCCGGCACGCCGGCCTGGCTGACGATGAAGGCTTCCTGCTCGTGGTAGCGCGCGTTCAGGATGGCGAAGACCTTCTTCTTGGTCGCGCCTTCGTCGCCGGAATAGAGCGACGCAAAGGCGTTCGGGTCGGAGAAGTCGTGCGCTTCCCAGCCGTCCTTGCGCAGCATGTCGGCGAGCTGTTCGGACTTCTCGATCGAGGTGGTGCCCACCAGCACTGGCTGGCCGCGCAGCTTGCACTCTTCGATCAACGTGATGATGGCGCGGTATTTTTCCTGATTGGTGCGATAGACCTCGTCGTCGTCATCGGCGCGCGACAACGGCATGTTGGTCGGCACTTCGAGCACTTCGAGATTGTAGATGTCCATGAACTCGTCGGCTTCGGTCAACGCCGTGCCGGTCATGCCCGAGAGCTTCTCGTACATGCGGAAGTAGTTCTGGAACGTGATCGAGGCCAGCGTCTGGTTTTCCGGCTGGATCGGCTGACGCTCTTTCGCTTCGAGCGACTGATGCAGGCCTTCCGAATAGCGGCGGCCCGGCATCATGCGGCCGGTGAACTCGTCGATGATGACGACCTCGCCGTTGCGCACGATGTAGTCCTTGTCGCGCTGGAACAGCTTATGCGCGCGCAAAGCCTGATTGACGTGATGCACGACGGAGACGTTCTCGACGTCGTAGAGCGACTCGCCCTTGAGCTCACCCGCATCGCGCAGACGCTGCTCGAGCTTTTCCATGCCGGCTTCGGTCAAGGTCACCGAGCGCTGCTTCTCATCGACCTCGTAATCGCCCTTGTCGAGCGCCGGAATGTAGCTGTCGATGGTGTTGTAGAATTCCGAACGGTCGTCGAGCGGACCGGAGATGATCAGCGGCGTGCGCGCTTCGTCGATCAGGATCGAGTCGACTTCGTCGACGATGGCGTAGAAATGGCTGCGCTGAACCATGTCCTCCATCCGGTACTTCATGTTGTCGCGCAGATAGTCGAAGCCGAGCTCGTTATTGGTGCCGTAGGTGACGTCGCAGTCGTACGCCGTCTTGCGCTGCTCGTCGTCGATACCGTGCACGATGACGCCGGTGGTCAGACCGAGGAAACCGTAGATCTGGCCCATCCACTCGGAGTCGCGCTTGGCGAGGTAGTCGTTGACGGTGACGACGTGAACGCCGCGGCCGGACAAAGCGTTGAGATAGACCGGCGCGGTCGCGACCAGGGTCTTGCCTTCGCCGGTTTTCATTTCAGCGATCTTGCCTTCGTGCAGGATCATGCCGCCGATGAGCTGGACGTCGAAATGACGCTGGCCGATGACGCGGCGCGCCGCCTCGCGGACGGTGGCGAAAGCCGGCACCAGAAGATCGTCGAGCGAGGTGCCTTCGGCGATCTGCTTCTTGAATTCGGTCGTCCGGGCCTTGAGGGCGTCGTCGGACAACGCCTTGAGCTCGGGCTCCAGCGCGTTGATGGCATCGACCCGCGGTTGATAGCTGCGAATCCGCCTGTCATTGGCGGAGCCAAACAGCTTACGGGCAACGGCGCCGAGCATCGGTGAAGCTCCTCATTGGGACGGCGGGCTTTTAACACGCCGCCGCGGCCGGAAGTTGCCTCCGGCGCTCCGGAAAACAGCACTTTTCAGGCAATTTAGGCCAGGGTCGCGCCGCGCAAGGGCACAACAGGCCGGGTCAGGCGAGAGATAGGAGGGGGTCGGTTTATTGTCAATTGGCGGCTTGCCGCGGCCTTTCAAGGACTTTCCTTAATTGGCGCATGATCTTAACCGAAAACCGGTGCCCACTTTTCGGGATCATGCGCGGGTCACACGGACGTTAAGAAAAGGCAATGCCGCCGCCATTGCAAAGCCATGGTTGTTGGGTGACAAGTTCGCCGCTGTTCGCCGCGACAGGCGGACCCATATTTCCAACGATTGCCAAGGACCGAACATGACCCTTTCCCTCCAGGCCCGCCGCGCCGGTTTCGCCACTTTGGCGCTTTTGCTGCTGGCATCGGCCGCCCCCTCCTTCGCCCAGGACAAGGACCCGGTGGTCGCCAAGGTGAACGGCACCGAGATCCGCCAGAGCGACATCAACGCCGCCGAGGAAGAAGCCGGCCAGTTGCCGCCGATGTCGCCGGAGCAGAAGCAGGACTATCTGGTCCAGTTCATGGCCGACATGATCCTGGTGTCGAAGGCCGCCGAGGACAAAAAGCTTGGCGACACGCCCGACTTCAAGCGCAAGCTCGCCTTCAACCGCAACAAGCTGCTGATGGAATCGCTGCTGACCCAGACCGGCAAGGAAGCGCTGACCGACGACGCGATGAAGAAGGTCTATGACGACGCGGTCAAGCAGATGGGCGAGGAGAAGGAAGTCCACGCCCGCCACATCCTGATCCGCGCCGCCGCCGGCGACGAAAAGGCCAGCAAGGAGGCCGAAGACAAGATCAAGGCGATCATTGTGCGCCTGAACAAGGGCGAGGACTTCGCCAAGGTCGCCAACGAGACGACCGAGGATCCGTCGGGCAAGGCCAATGGCGGCGATCTCGGCTTCTTCAGCAAGGAGCAGATGGTGCCGGAATTCTCCGACACCGCCTTCGGCCTCGAGAAGGGCAAGATTTCCGGCCCGGTGAAGACCCAATTCGGCTGGCACGTCATCAAGACCGAAGAAACCCGCGTCAAGCCGCAGCCGAAGTTCGAAGAAGTGAAGCCGCAGATCGAACAGTTCGTGACCCGCAAGGCGCAGGCCGAAATGGTCACCAAGCTGCGCGAGGCCGCGAAGATCGAGCGCCTCGACAAGCCGGCGACGCCGCCGGCCGCGCCCGCCGCTCCGGCAGCCCCCGCGACGCCGGCGCCCGCCAAGAAGTAGACCTCACCGTCATCCGACTGTCGCAAATGAAAGCCCGGCACACATCTTGTGCCGGGCTTTTTGCTTAGGTAGGCAAGCCTGTCAGCAGCGCGCGCTCCGCACCGTCACCCTGAGGTGCGAGCGAAGCGAGCCTCGAAGGGCGACGGGCGGCCGCCATCCTTCGAGGCGCGCGATAAGCGCGTTGACGCGCGTCTTTGACGCGCTATGGCGCGCACCTCAGGATGACGGCGAAAGACCCAGGCCATGAGCACCACCGTTTCTCCCCTCGCCCCGACTACCGTTCCGGACATGCCCGAGATCGACGGCGTGCGCCTCGCCACCGCACAGGCCGGCATCCGCTACAAGAACCGCACCGACGTGCTGCTGGCATTGTTCGAGCCGGGCACAACGGTGGCCGGCGTTTTCACCAAATCGAAGTGCCCGTCGGCACCCGTCGAGTGGTGCCGCGCCAATCTGAAATCAGGAAAAGCCCGCGCGCTGGTGGTCAATTCCGGCAACGCCAATGCCTTCACCGGCAAGACCGGGCGCGCCGCCACCAAGCTCACCGCCGACATCGCCTCCAAGACCATCGGCTGCAAGACGTCGGAGATTTTCCTCGCCTCCACCGGCGTCATCGGCGAGCCGCTCGACGCGTCGAAATTCGCGCCGGTGATGGACGGCCTCGCCGCCAACGCCAAGCCCGGCGATTTCTTCGCCGCCGCGCAGGCGATCATGACCACTGACACCTTCCCAAAGGTCGCGACCGCCACCGCAAAAATCGGCAAGGCCACAGTGACGATCAATGGCATCGCCAAAGGCGCCGGCATGATCGCGCCGGACATGGCGACCATGCTGTCCTTCGTCTTCACCGACGCCGCGATCTCCGCGCCGGCGTTGCAGGCGCTGCTCAAGGACGGCGTCGGCGACACCTTCAACGCCGTGACCATTGATGGCGATACGTCGACCTCCGACACGTTGATGATGTACGCGACCGGCAAGGCCAAAGGCTGCCCGAAGATCTCGCGCGCCGCCGATCCGAAGCTCAAGGCGTTCAAGAAAGCGCTGCTCGCCGTGCTCGCCAATCTCTCCGAGCAAGTGGCGCGCGACGGCGAAGGCGCGCGCAAGCTGGTCGAGATCGTCGTCGAAGGCGCGGTATCGAAAGCCTCGGCCCGGCGCATCGCCATGTCGATCGCCAACTCGCCTTTGGTGAAGACCGCGATTGCCGGCGAGGACGCCAATTGGGGCCGCGTTGTCATGGCCGTCGGCAAGGCCGGTGAGCCGGCCGACCGCGACAAATTGTCGATCTGGTTTGCCGGCATCCGCGTCGCGCACAAGGGCGCGCGCGATCCCGGGTATGATGAAGCGGCCGTGAGCGCCGAGATGAAGAAGCCCGAAATTTTCCTGAAAGTCGCGCTCGGCCTCGGCAAAGGCCGCGACCGCGTGCTGACCTGCGATTTGACCAAGGAATACATCGCGATTAACGGCGACTATCGATCCTAAGAAATACTTTACCGACTCTGTTCAGGCGGCCTTAACCAGCGGCTGGCACTTTGGAACTCGAGGGGCCGTGAGCAAAATTCTACTTGTCGCCGCCTGCGCTCTGATCGACGCCGATGGCCGCGTGCTGCTTGCACAACGCCCTCCCGGTAAATCGATGGCAGGGCTGTGGGAGTTTCCTGGCGGGAAAGTCGAGGCAGGCGAGCGCCCCGAAGAAACGCTGATCCGAGAACTAAACGAAGAACTAGCGATAACCGTCCGCGAACCGTGTCTGGCGCCCCTGACGTTTGCCAGTCACAGCTATCCCGAATTCCACTTGCTGATGCCGTTATATATCTGCCGGCGTTGGGAAGGGACGGTTACCGCGACAGAAGGTCAGCAACTGGCTTGGGTGAAACCCAACCGCTTGCGTGACTTCGAGATGCCGCCCGCCGATGTGCCCTTGATCGCGCACCTGATGGCGTTGCTGTAAAATGAAAAGACAGGAAGTCTTCCATGCGTGCTGCCATCAAGAACTTCATCCAGAACGAAAGCGGCGCAACCGCGATTGAATATGCGCTGATGGCCTCGGGCATCGGCATTGCCATCCTGGCGACCGTCAACACGCTCGGCACCAACGTCAAAACGATGTGGACGACGGTCTCGACCGCACTGCGGTAGACGCCGTTTCGGACTGTCCCTGCTCCGCCACTGACCTATACTCGCCGCGACGGCCCGCAGAGGCCGCAACCGGGGAGGACGTCGATGAGCGGCTCTTTGGACAGTGTCTTCACGCGTCAGTTGGCGGTCTATGCCAGCTATCATCGCGATCACCGCAACCGCGCCACGCACTTCATCGGCATTCCGGCGATCGTGTTTTCGATCCTGGTGCCGCTGGCGCTGGTGAGGATCGACGGCGTTTCGATTGCGCTGATGGTCGCCATCCTGGCGGTGCTCGGCTGGGTCGCGCTCGACCGCGTCGTCGGTCTGGCAATGCTGGTGATGATCGTGCCGATGCTGCTGATCGCGGAATGGGTCGCGGGCCACGGCAACGCAACGGCGTGGATCGTGTTCGCGATCTTCTTTGTCGGCGGTTGGGCCTTCCAGCTCGTCGGCCATGTCTGGGAAGGCCGCCGACCGGCGTTGGCCGACAATCTGTTTCAGCCCTTCATCGGACCCATGTTCATCATGGCCGAAGTGCTGATGATGATCGGGCTCAAGCAGGATCTGAAAGCGGTCATCGACGGCGCGCCGCACGCGCCGGCCTGACCGTCACGCGTCGGGTTTCTCGCCGGTCGAGATTTCCTTGGCGCCGAGCGCGTCGGCCAGGCGCTGCGTGGCGCTGCCGGGCTTGAGCGGCTTCTGCTGGCTTTCGTGCGGCGTCCAGCCCGACAGCCAGACAACCTCGAAGGTCGCGCGCAGCCGCCCATCGGGATCGGCAAACCGCTTGGTGTAGATTTCCGCCATGCGCAGCAATGTCGCGCGCTTCAGCGGCGTGCGGCGGCGTTCGAGCAGGATATTCGTCGCGCCCATGCGGCGCAGGTCGCGCATCAAGGCGAAGACGTTGTCGTAGCGCACCGTCAGGCGATCGGTGTCCACCACCGGCAGCGCAAAACCGGCACGCTGCAGCAGTCCGCCGATCGCGCGCACATCGGCAAAGGGCGCGACCCGCGGCGACACGCCGCCGTCGATTTCACTTTCGGCTTCGGCAAAGGCTTCGCGCAACTCGGTCAGCGTATCGCCGCCGAGCATGGCCGCGAGCAATAAGCCGTCCGGCTTGAGCGCGCGCCGAATCTGAATGAGCGTGCCCGGCAGGTCGTTGACGAATTGCAGCGCCAGCGCCGACACCGCGAGATCGAGCGAGCCTTCAGCGAAGGGCAGCACTTCATCATCGCCGATGACGTCGGCGCCGCCGGTGATATTTATGACCTTGCCGCTGACCGTCAGCGCGCGCCGCACCGCGTCTGTCGGCGTGCCGATATCCGCCGCGCGCTCGAAGGTGCGCAGCACGGCCTCGAGACGGTCACCGAGATCGGCCGCAACGCGGTCAATCAGAAATGTCTCTGGGCCATAAGCGAGCGCGCGCGCCTGACGAAGGCGCATGAGCGTGCGGTCGAAGATGGCCGGGTTCGAATTCATCTGGTAGCCTTTGCAGCATGAACGAGCTTGTGGGGGCAAGCGAGATCGAAACACCGCGCCGCCGCCTGCGATGGCGCGGTGGATTGCGGAGTGTCTTGCGGCTGGCGCTCGATGTCGCCTTGCCGCCGTTGTGCCCGTCCTGCCGCGAGCCGCTCGGCGATGGCGTCGGTCTGTGCGCCGATTGCTGGTCGAAGTTGTCCTTCATCGAGAAGCCGTACTGCGCCCGGCTCGGTATTCCCTTCACCTACGACCCGGGGCCCGGTCTGTTGTCGATGGAAGCCATCGCCGCGCCACCGGCCTATGACCGCGCCCGCGCCGCCGTGCGCTATGACGAGATCGCCCGCGCGCTGGTCATCGCCTTCAAGTTCAGCGACCGGCTCGATCTGGCGCCGATGATGGGCGGCTGGATGGCGCGCGCGGGGCGCGAACTGACGCAGGACGCCGACGCGCTGGTGCCCGTGCCGCTGCACTGGCGCAGACTGTGGGCGCGGCGCTTCAATCAGGCGGCGGCGCTGTGCGGCGCGATTTCGGGCGTATCGGGCGTGCCGGTCCTGCATGGCGACATCAAGCGCGTGCGGGCGACGCCGCAGCAGGTCGGGCTGTCGAAGCCCGAGCGCGCCGACAATGTGCAGGGCGCGTTCCGGGTTCCACCCGAGGCCAAGGCCAAAATCACCGGCAAGCGGCTGATTCTGGTCGATGACGTGCTGACCTCCGGCGCGACGGTCGACACCTGCGCCCGGGCGCTGCTGCGGGCCGGCGCCGCCCATGTCGACGTGCTGGTATTCGCCCGGGTTGTCGCGCCCCTGCGCAGCACCATATAAAGTGGCTTGAACCAGCGGATCTCCTCATGCAGCCCGTCGAAATCTATACCACCGGCTTTTGCCCCTACTGCGTTGCCGCCAAGGCGCTGCTGACGCGCAAGGGCGTCGCCTTCAAGGAAATCTCCGTCAGCGGCGACGCCGAGAAGCGGCAGCAGATGATCGAGCGCGCCCATGGCCGCATGACCGTGCCGCAGATTTTCATCGGCGAGACCCATGTCGGCGGCAGCGACGACCTGCACGCGCTGGAGCGCGCCGGAAAGCTTGACCCGCTCCTTCAAGGACAAGATCAGAAAGGTCCTGCCGCATGACCGGCCCGGCCGCGACCTTCAAGGCCGCGATGATCACGATGCGGTCGGGCCTGTCGCCCGCCGCCAATTTCGACGACGCAGCGCGCATGATCGGCGAGGCCAAAGCCGCCGGCGCCGATTACGTGCAGACGCCGGAGATGACCAACATCCTGGCGGGCAACCGCGAGCAGCTGTTCGCGGCGATCACGGACGAGGAACACGACACCTCGCTCGCCGGTTATCGCGAGCTGGCGCGCAAGCTCGGCATTTTCATTCACGTCGGCTCGCTGGCCATCAAGATTCTCCCCGACAAGGCCGCCAACCGCTCGTTCCTGATCTCGCCGCAGGGCGACATCGCCGCGCGCTACGACAAGATCCATATGTTCGACGTCGATCTCGGCAATGGCGAGAGCTATCGCGAGTCGCGCAATTACAAGCCGGGCGACCATGCCGTCATCAGCACGTTGCCGTGGGGCGTTCTCGGCCTCACCGTCTGTTACGATCTGCGCTTCCCCGCGCTTTTCCGCGCGCTTGCGGAAGCCGGCGCCACCATGCTGGCCATTCCGTCGTCCTTCACGAAGCCGACCGGCGAAGCGCATTGGCACGTCCTGATGCGCGCCCGCGCCATCGAGAACGGCAGCTTCGTGTTGGCCTCCGCCCAAGGCGGCAAACACGAAAGCCAGCGTGAGACCTACGGCCATTCCATCATTGTCGATCCGTGGGGCCGTATCCTGGCGGAAGGCGGCATCGAACCGGGCTTCATCATGGCGGAGATCGATCCGGCGCAGGTGACCAAGGCGCGCAGCAAGGTGCCGTCGCTGCAACATGGCCGCCGCTTCGAGATTGCCGAGCCGCTGGCGGAAGCCGCGCACCTGCATCTGGTCCGCGAATGATCCGTTACACTTTGGCCTGCGACAAAGGCCATCAGTTCGAAAGCTGGTTCGCCGACTCAAGCGCCTACGACAAGCAGGCCAAGCGCAAGCTCGTGTCCTGCCCGGTATGCGGCTCGGCGAAGGTCGACAAGACCATCATGGCGCCGCGCGTCTCCACCTCGAAGAAGCGCGCCAAAACCGCTGAGGCGCCTGTCGCCGCAGAGCATACGCCAGAAAGCGCGCCGGTCGCGATGATCTCGCCGCAGGAGCAGGAATTCCGCACCAAGCTCAAGGAGCTGCGCGAGCACCTGACCAAGAATTCCGACAATGTCGGCAAGAAATTTCCCGAAGAAGCGCGCAAGATGCATTACGGCGAGATCGAGCATCGCTCGATCTACGGCGAAGCGACGCCGAAAGACGCCAAGGAGATGCTCGATGAGGGCATCGAATTCAGCCCGATTCCGGCGCTACCGGACGAGCGGAATTGACCGGTCTTTAAGACCGCTTCGGCGCGTGGAAGCCGAAAATCTCCAGAAACCAATGCAGGCCGCCTTCGCTGCGGTCGCCTCTGTAAGCGCGCATCCGTTCCCGGCGCAGCGCTTCGGCGGCAAGGTGTTCGACTGTCAGCATGGCGTTCCCCTGTAATCCCCGGCCCCAATCCGGCCGGGATCACAGTGTCACCAGCAGTTGTGAAGCTGGTTAAAGGCCCGCGGGTGCGAATATGACATTCACCCACAGCGTGTATTTTTGGTTTCCGGAAAACACGCCCGCGCTGTCACAATCGACGCGTCAGTACGCCCACACCAGCACGGCGACGCCGATCACCACCAGGGCGATGCCGGTCCCTTCGCGCGCCGACGTCGGCTGCTTGAACATGAAGTGCGTGATCCCTTGTGCAAACAGCACTTCGACCAGCGCCAGCGTGCGAACGCTGGCCGCCGTGGCGATGGCGAAAGCCAGAAACCAGAACTCCGAGGCAAAGGCACCCATGAAACCGGCCAGCATCGACGGCCGCCACATGCGCATGATATTGCGCAGCACCTGCGGGTCGCGCCACATCAGGTACAGCGTCAACAGCCCGGCCTGCATCAGCAGACCGGCAGCCAGGGTGAACGTCGCCGCCAACACAAAATTCGGGTGGCCGAGCGACAGCACGGCGCCGCGATAGCCGATGGTCGAGACGGCGAACATCGCGCCGCTGACGAGGCCGATCACCGTCGATCGTGTCGTGCTGGCGCTGGCCATTCCCGGCTTCAACGAAATCAGGATGACGCCGGCGGTGGCGATGACGATCGCGATGCCGGTCAGCAGCGTGACGTGGTCGCCGAGAAAAATGAAGCCGAACAGCGCGAGTTGCACCGGCTCGGTCTTGATGTAGGCATAGGAGACGACGAAGGAACGCTCGCCCATCACCGACAGCATGGTCGCCGTCGCCGCGATCTGCGCCGCCGCGCCGAGCACCACCCAGGGCCAGAACACGGCCGGAATCGGCGGCCAGCCGTAGCCGGTCACAAACATGACGCCGATCAGAAACACGATCGCGAAGGGAAAGCCGAACAGAAACCGCACATGCGTCGCGCCGACGGTGCCGAGGCTCGTCGTCAATTCGCGCTGCATGGCATTGCGCGCGGTCTGCGCCGCGGCGGCGATCAACGTAAAGACGACCCAGAGCATTCCTGTTCTTTTTCTCAGCCCGCGACGGTGTTCTCGGCGACCAGCATGTAGTTCACGTCCATGTCGGACGAGAGCTGCCAGCGGTCGGCCAGCGGATTGTAGATAACACCGCGCTCGCCGGTGACGTTGAGCCCCGCATTCTCGATGGCGCGCTCGAATTCCTGCGGCGTGACGAACTTGTCCCACTGATGCGTGCCGCGCGGCAGCCAGCGCAAAATGTATTCGGCGCCGACAATGGCGAGCGCGAAGCTCTTGAGCGTGCGGTTCAAGGTCGCCGCGACCATCAGCCCGCCGGGCTTCACCATCGAGGCGCAGGTCGCGACGAACGCCGGCACGTCGTTGACGTGCTCGACCACTTCCATCGCCAGCACGACGTCGAAGGTCTCGCCGGCTTCGGTCAAAGCCTCGGCGGTCGTGGCGCGGTAATCGACATCGACGTCGTTATCCTGCGCGTGGGCGCTGGCGACGGCGATATTTTCCTCGGACGGATCGGCGCCGACCATGGTCGCGCCCAACCGCGCCAGAGGCTCGGACAGGATGCCGGCGCCGCAGCCGATATCGAGCATGCGCAGGCCCTTGAGGCAGTCGAGCTTCTTCGGGTCACGGTCGAAATGCGCGGTCGCCTTGTCGCGGATATAGGCCAGCCGAACCGGATTGAGCTTGTGCAGCGGCGCCATCGGGCCGCGCGGGTCCCACCAGGTCGCGGCAAGCTTGGAAAAGCGCTCGATTTCGGCGCTGTCGACGCTGGAGGATGACGGGGCAGCAGTACTCATTAATTTGCCTTAACCAGTTGGAACTTCACGCCAAAATGCGGCGTTGACAGTCCATGCAAATAAGAACAAAAAGAGAACCAAACGAAAGGCACCGTCATGTCGTCGTCGATCCAGTCCAAGCTCGAAATCCTGGCCGATGCGGCCAAATACGACGCGTCCTGCGCGTCGTCGGGCGCGCCGAAGCGCGACTCGCGCGGGACAAAGGGCATGGGGTCGACCACCGGCGCCGGCATTTGCCATTCCTATACGCCCGATGGCCGTTGCGTGTCGCTGCTAAAAATTCTGCTGACCAATTCCTGCATCTTCGACTGCGCCTACTGCATCAACCGCCGCTCCAGCAATGTGCGGCGTGCGCGCTTCACGGTCGATGAGGTCGTGACGCTGACGCTGGAATTCTACAAGCGCAATTACATCGAGGGCCTGTTTCTGTCGTCCGGCATCATCCGCGACGCCGACTACACGATGGAGCAAATGGTGGAAGTCGCGCGCAAGCTGCGCGAGGAACATCACTTCCGCGGTTACATCCATCTCAAGGCCATTCCCGAAGCGAGCCAGGAATTGACGGCGCAGGCGGGGCGCTACGCCGACCGCCTGTCGATCAACATCGAACTGCCGACCGAAAAGGGCCTCAAGGCTTTTGCGCCGGAAAAGCGCACCAGTACCATCCGCACCACCATGGCAGGACTGAAGCTGCGCATCGACGAAGTGAAAGCCGAGAAGCGCGCGCCGAAGTTCTCGCCCTCCGGCCAGAGCACGCAGATGATCGTCGGCGCCGATGGCGCCAATGACGCGACCATTATTTCAACCAGCGCGTCGCTCTACGCGAGTTACGGGCTGCGCCGCATTTACTATTCCGCTTTCAGCCCGATCCCGGATGCGAGCAAGACCTTGCCGCTTGCCGCGGCACCGTTGCTGCGCGAGCACCGGCTGTATCAGGCCGACTGGCTGATGCGCTATTACGGCTTCGCACCGGAGGAGATCACCGAAGGCGATGCGTCCGGCATGCTCGATCTGACGATCGACCCCAAATTGTCATGGGCGCTGCGCAACCGCGCGAAATTCCCCGTCGACATCAACGCCGCCGACCGCGACGTGCTGCTGCGCGTGCCGGGCCTCGGCGCCCGCACCGTCGACCGGCTGATCGATGCAAGGCGTCATCGCACCTTGCGGCTGGCCGACATCATGCGGCTGACGTCCGGCGCGCGCCGCGCCCGGCCCTTCATCATCACGCCCGACCATCGGCCGGTGCAGGATCTCGACAGCACCGTGCTGCACGCGCGTTTCGCACCGAAACCGGTGCAGATGAATTTGTTCGGATAATTCATGTACCGGCTCATCGTCCGCGACGAGACTTCGCTCGATGAATTCCGCGATCAGGTGCGCCGCCTGATCGCCGCCAAAACCGCGCCCCGCGACGTGACGTGGAGCATCGGCACCGAGAACGATCTGTTCGGGGAGGCGCCGCCGCCGGAAGCCACCGCGCCGAAATTCACGGTGCCGTCGGCCTATGTCGATCTGGCGCGCCGGGTGCTGTGCAACCGCGATCCGCAGCGTTTTGCCCTGCTTTATGAACTGATGTGGCGGCTGCTGACCGAAGACCGGTCGCTGCTGTCGATCTTTTCCGATCCGCTGGTCTATCGTTTGCGCCAGATGGAAAAATCGGTCGGCCGCGACCTGCACAAGATGACGGCCTTCGTGCGCTTCCGCAAAGTCGAGGACGATGGAGACGAGCGCTACATCGCCTGGTTCGAGCCGCAGCATCTCATTCTGAAACCAGCGTCGGCCTTTTTCATCAAGCGTTTCGCCAACATGGACTGGTCAATCCTGACACCGGACGGCACGCTGCATTGGGACCGCCGTGAACTGACGACAGGCCCAGGCGTGCCGAAATCACAAGCACCGACGGAAGATGTGCTGGAAGAATGGTGGCGCACCTATTACCGCTCGACCTTCAATCCGGCGCGCGCCAATCCGAAGATGATGAAAACGGAAATGCCGGTGCGCTACTGGAAGAACCTTCCCGAAGCCGCGCTGATCCCGCAGATGCTGGCGCAGGCGGAAAAGCGAACCGGCACAATGATCGCGGCGCCGCCGACCGCGCCCCGCCGCGTCGCCATGCCGATGATGGTGATCGAGCCGCCCGCCGCCGAAGCCGGCACGCTCGCCGCCTTGAAGCGCGAAGCCCAGGTCTGCGAGCGCTGTCCGTTGTTCTGCAACGCCACGCAGACTGTGTTCGGCGAAGGCTCGCCGGATGCACCGCTGGTTTTCGTCGGCGAACAGCCGGGCGATCAGGAAGACCTCGCCGGTCGTCCCTTCGTCGGTCCGGCGGGACAAATGTTCGACCGCGCCATTGCCGAGGCCGGCATCGACCGCTCGCTGGTCTACGTCACCAACGCCGTGAAGCATTTCAAATTCGAGCCGCGCGGGAAACGCCGCATCCACAAGAAGCCGAACATCAACGAAATCGAACATTGCCGCGGCTGGCTCGACCGCGAACTGGAATTGATCCAGCCAAAGCTCATCGTCGCGCTTGGCGGCACGGCGGCGCGCGCGCTGACCGGCAAGGACATCAAGATCACGCAGATGCGCGGCCAAACCATCACCCAGCGCAGCGGCGCCACGGTGCTGTTTACCGTCCACCCGTCCTATTTGCTGCGCCTGCCGGACGCGCAGAGCCAGCGGGACGAATACCGCCGCTTCGTGCACGATTTGTCCCTGATTCCGGGCCGCATTCCCGCGGTTGCGAAAGCCGCTTAAGGCTCGCCTATCCGATTTATGGGCCAAAGGTTGCGGCCCCTAAGGCACCTCTGTATGTAATGCGCGCCTTTTGAATAGCGCCTGTTGGCGCGTCCGGGAACGTCTGGTTTATGCCTCGTCTTGTTATGAAATTCGGCGGAACGTCGGTCGCCGATCTCGACCGCATCCGCAATGTCGCGCGCCACGTGAAGCGTGAGGTCGACGCCGGCTACGATGTCGCCGTGATCGTCTCCGCCATGTCCGGCGTCACCAATCAGCTCGTCGCCTGGTGCAAGGATGCATCGGCGCTGCATGACGCGCGGGAATACGACGCGGTCGTCGCCACCGGCGAGCAGGTCACGGCCGGTCTTCTGGCGATCACGCTCGAAGGCATCGGCGTCAACGCGCGCTCCTGGCAGGGCTGGCAATTGCCGATCCTGACCGACAACGTCCATGCCTCGGCCCGTATTGCCGAGGTGAATGGCGCCGAACTGATCAAGCGTTTCGAGGAGAGCCGGCAGGTCGCGGTCATCGCCGGCTTCCAGGGCTTGCACAAGGACACCGGCCGCATCACCACGCTCGGCCGGGGCGGCTCGGACACCTCCGCGGTCGCGATCGCCGCCGCCATCAAGGCCGAACGCTGCGATATCTATACCGACGTCGACGGCGTCTACACCACTGACCCGCGCGTCGCGCCGAAGGCCAAGCGGCTTGAGAAGGTCGCCTTCGAGGAAATGCTGGAAATGGCCTCGCTCGGGGCCAAGGTCATGCAGGTGCGCTCGATCGAGCTCGGCATGAATCATAACGTGCGCATCTTCGTGCGTTCGAGCTTCGTGAAACCAGAAGACATCGACCCGAAGCTGCCGCCTCCGGGAACGCTTATCTGCGACGAGAGTGAGATCATGGAACAGCAAACCGTCACCGGCATCGCCTTTTCGAAGGATGAAGCTCAAATTTCGATCCGCCGCGTGCAGGACAAGCCGGGCGTCGCCGCCTCGATCTTCGGCCCGCTGGCCGACGCCAGCATCAACGTCGACATGATCGTGCAGAACGTCTCGGCCGACGGCGCGACCACCGACCTTACCTTCACGGTGCCGTCGTCGGATTACGAGCGCGCGCGCATGACCATCGAAAAGGCCAAGGACAAGATCGCCTACGACCACATCGACGGTTCTACCGATGTCGCCAAGGTTTCCGTGATTGGCGTCGGCATGCGCTCCCACGCCGGCGTTGCGGCTTCGGCCTTCAAGGCGCTGTCGCAGGAGAAGATCAACATCCTCGCGATCACGACCTCGGAGATCAAATTCTCGGTCCTGATCAATGCCAGCCAGACCGACCAGGCGGTGCGCACACTGCATACGCTGTACGGACTGGATAAGGCCTGATTCGCGCCCGCCGGGCGGTCCCGCACCGCCTGGAATTGAGAGCCGCTCCAGAGCAAAAATGCCGGATTCCGGGCTCGCGCCATCGGTTTGCCCCGGGATGACAAGCCTGCTTGCCCCTGCCCTTGCCCAGCGGCTATAGCCTGAGGAGCGGCCGGGCGCGGTCGCTTTAGGGATCAAAAAATGCGTGGCGCGCTTGGCGGTCCGCGCGTGCTGTTACGCCGGCTTCGCGAGGTTATGGCGGAGCCTGTCAGCGCGCAGGACCGGCTCGACAAGGTGGTCGTTTTGATCGCCGCCAACATGGTGGCGGAGGTCTGCTCTGTCTACGTTTTGCGCGTAGACGGAACCCTTGAGCTATACGCCACCGAAGGTTTGAAGCGCGAAGCCGTCCACGAGACCGTGCTGAAGGCCGACGAAGGCCTCGTCGGCCTCGTCGCCAGCGAAGCCAACCCGATCAATTTGCAGGACGCCCAGAACCACCCGGCCTTCTCGTTCCGGCCGGAAACGGGCGAAGAAATCTACCACTCCTTCCTCGGCGTGCCGGTGCTGCGCGCCGGCAATACGCTCGGCGTGCTCACGGTGCAGAACCGCGCACGCCGGACCTATATCGAGGAAGAAGTCGAAGCGTTGCAGACCACGGCGATGGTGCTCGCCGAGATGATCGCGTCGGGCGAGCTGTCGTCCATCGCCCGCCCCGGCGCCGAACCCGCCGCGCGCCACTCGGTGCAAGTCGGCGGCATCTCGCTCTCCGACGGCATCGCGCTCGGACATGTCGTGCTGCACGAGCCGCGCGTCGTCATCACCAATGTCATTGCCGACGACGTGCCGCGCGAGCTCAAGCGCCTTGATGCCGCCATCACCACGTTGCGCGCCGATCTCGACCGCATGGTCGAGCATCGCGACGTCGCCGACGGCGGCGAGCATCGCGACGTGCTCGAAGCCTATCGCATGTTCTCCTACGATCAGGGCTGGTTGCACAAAATCCGCGAAGCCGTCGGCACCGGTCTGACCGCCGAAGCCGGCGCCGAGCGCGTCCAGTCAGACACCCGCGCGCGCATGCTGCGCGCCTCCGATCCGTATCTGCGCGACCGCCTGCACGACCTCGACGATCTGGCCAATCGCCTGATCCGCGTGCTGATGGGCCAGGACCACGCGCCGGGCCGCGAGCAACTGCCCGACAACGCCATTCTCGTCGCCCGCTCGATGGGCCCCGCGGCGCTGCTCGACTACGACCGCAAGAAGTTGCGCGGCCTCGTGCTCGAAGATGGCGGCATGACCTCGCACGTCTCGATCGTGGCACGCGCGCTCGGAATTCCCGCCGTCGGCGAAATCGAGAACGCCACCGGCTCGGTCGAAACCGGCGACGCCATCATCGTCGACGGCACGACAGGCCATGTCCATCTGCGGCCGCGGCAGGACATCCAGGCCGCCTATGGCGAACGCGTCAAGCTGCGCGCGCGGCGGCAGGCGCAATACCGCGCCTTGCGCGACAAGCCTTGCGTCACCAAGGACGGCGAGAAGGTCGCCTTGATGATCAATGCCGGCCTGATGATCGACCTGCCGCATCTCGAAGAGACCGGCGCCGGCGGCATCGGCCTGTTCCGCACAGAACTTCAGTTCATGGTCGCGGATACCCTGCCGCGCACCGGCGAGCAGCTGGCGCTCTATCGTTCGGTGCTGGACGCCGCGGCGAAAAAGCCCGTGACCTTCCGCACGCTGGATATCGGCGGCGACAAGGTGCTGCCGTACATGCGCAACGTCGAAGAGGAAAATCCGGCGTTGGGGTGGCGCGCCATTCGCCTCGGCCTCGACCGCCCCGGCCTGCTGCGCAGCCAAGTGCGCGCCATGCTGCGCGCCGCCGGCGGCCGCGAATTGCGCGTGATGTTTCCGATGGTGGCGACCGTCGAGGAGTTCGATCAGGGCAAGGCCCTGGTCGAAACCGAACTCACCCATCTGCGCCGCCATGGCCACGCTTTGCCCGAGCGCGTACATATCGGCGCCATGCTCGAAGTGCCGTCGCTGCTGTTTCAGCTCGACGAGATGCTGGAGCGCGTCGATTTCCTGTCGGTCGGCTCCAACGACCTCATGCAGTTTCTCTACGCCGCCGACCGCGGCAACACCCGCGTCTCGGAGCGTTTCGATCCGCTCTCCGCGCCGGTGCTGCGCGCACTCAAGGACATCGCCGACAAGGCGCGCAAGCACAACAAGCCGGTGTCGCTGTGCGGCGAGCTCGCGTCACAACCGATCGGCGCGCTAGCCCTGACTTTGCTGGGTTATCGCTCGCTGTCGCTGTCGCCGTCTGCCATCGGCCCGGTCAAAGCGATGCTGCTCGAACTCGACACCAAGAAAGGCGCGACGGAAATCCTGCCCTTCCTGCAGCAGCCCATCGGCAGCGTCTCGATCCGCCACAAGCTCGAAGGCTTTGCGGCCGCCGAAGGCCTGCAACTTTAAAATTCCACAGTGAGACGCCAGCCTTGATTCCGATTCCCCAGCACCGTCTCGACGCCCTGCTCTCGCGCTATGCGATGGTGGAAAGCGAACTCGCGACCACTCTGCCGACCGAGACCTACGTCAAACTGTCGCGCGAATTTTCCGATCTCGGCCCCGTGATCGAGACCATCAGGGCCTATCGCGCCGTCGTTGCCGAAAGCTCTGATCTCGAGGCGATGAGCAACGACTCCGATCCCGACATGCGCAAGATGGCGGAGGCGGAAAAGCCCGCGTTGCAGGAACGACTGGCTAAACTCGACCGCGAAATCCGTCTGGCGCTGATCCCCAAGGACGCGATGGACGACCACGACGCCATCCTTGAAATCCGCGCCGGCACCGGCGGCGACGAGGCGGCGTTGTTCGCCGGCGATCTGTTCCGCATGTACGAGCGCTACGCGTCGACGCAAGGCTGGAAGACCGAAATCGTGTCGATGAGCGAAGGCACCAAGGGCGGCATGAAGGAAGTCGTCGCCGAAGTGCATGGCCGCGGCGTCTTCGCCAAACTGAAATTCGAATCCGGCGTGCATCGCGTGCAGCGTGTGCCCGACACCGAAACGCAAGGCCGCATCCACACGTCGGCGGCGACCGTCGCCGTGCTGCCGGAAGTCGAAGACGTCGACATTCAGATCAAGGACGACGACCTGAAGATCGATACGATGCGCGCGCAAGGCGCCGGCGGCCAGCACGTCAACAAAACGGAATCCGCGATCCGCATCACGCATATTCCGACGAATACCATCGTGTTCGTGCAAGAAGACCGTTCGCAGCACAAGAACAAGGCCAAGGCGCTGAAGATGCTGCGCGCGAAATTGTATGACGCCCAACGCAGCAAGCTTGACGCCGAACGCGCTGCCGAACGGCGCGGCCAGATCGGCTCGGGCGACCGCTCCGAGCGCATCCGCACCTACAATTACCCGCAGGGCCGCGTCACCGACCACCGCATCAACCTGACGCTCTACAAATTGCCGGCGGTGATGGAAGGCGTCGCGCTGCACGAACTCATCGACGCGCTGATCACCGAGCACCAAGCCGAGTTGCTGGCAGCCGAAGGCAACACATGACGCTCGACGCCGCCCGAACCATCGCGGCGGCGCGCAAGGCGCTTACCGACACGCTCCGCGGCGCCGGGATCTACAGTGCCGATGCCGACGCAAAGCTGCTGATCGCCGCTGCACTCGATATTGGGCGCACAGAGCTGATGGCGCATGGCGACCGCGCCATCACGCCCGAACAGGTGAAAGCCATCGACGCCTTGGCGCAGCGCCGGCTGGCGCGCGAACCGGTCTCGCGCATTTTAGGCCACAAGGAATTCTGGAGCCTGCCGCTGGATGTCAGCGAAGCTGTGCTGGTGCCGCGGCCAGAAACCGAAACTATCGTCGAAGCCGCGCTGGATTTCGTCGTGCGTGGCGGCTTGCGCCTCGAAGTCTTACGCGTGCTCGACATCGGCACCGGCTCGGGAGCGCTGATCCTGGCACTACTCAAGGAGCTGGAGCAGGCGCGCGGCATCGCGACCGACATCAGTGCAGCGGCGCTCGCCGTTGCAGGCATCAACGCCGAACGCCTCGGCCTGACAGACCGTGTCACGTTCATCGAATGTAACATTGCCGATGGCGCCGCCGGGCCGTTCGATCTGATCGTGTCGAACCCGCCCTACATCGTCCACGCCGAGATCGCGACGTTGGATCCGGAGGTGCGTAATTTCGATCCGATGCTGGCCCTGGACGGCGGCAGCGACGGGCTCGATGCCTACCGCGCCATTGCCAAAGATGCCCGGCGTCTGCTGGCGCCCGGCGGCCGGCTGGTCGTCGAGTTGGGCGCGGGGCAAGGTCCGGCCGTCAGCACCTTGTTTTCCGATGTAGGACTAAAAGTCAGCGGCATCCGCGATGACCTCGCCGGCATCCCGCGGGCCCTGATCGCCATGGCGGCGTCATAAAAACCGGCTCGAATCGCGGTTAATCTTTCAGCATGTACGCCGCGCATTGCCGCCGTGCGAACGCGCATGAGCTGTATTTTAAGCCAAAATTCCGCTTGGAATGCAGGTGGGAAACGACTAGCTTGCGGATACGGAATCGACCCGATGGGTTGCATCGCCACGAAACCCCGGAGCCAAGACGCTCTGTGAGGCGGCGGTACAGAACCGATGACGAAGCGCCGCAAGACGCGGTAATCGAAATCGCCATAGACGGGTTTAGATGCTTCACCGGTTGGGCGCATCGTAGCTTTATGTTCTTCGAGATGCGCGCGACGAGAGGTTGGCAAGGCCGCGCTGTTTCAGCGGCAATGGGGTTGCTGTCGCAATCGCGAAAAGAATCGAAAATCTGTTGAACCAGTGCGGACCCATGACGCCCCTGCGGGCGCCAGCCAAGTCCGTCCGCGCATGGCATTCGTCTGGACTTGTAAGTTTATAAATCGGCGGCAGGCGCTGCTGAAAAGCGAAGCGAAAGGTCTGCGAAAAGGCATATCATGAGAAACGGTCAAAAGCGCATGCGCGGACGTAACAACAATAATAATCACAGCAATCACAATAATAATAATCAGCACCGCAAAAGCCAAAATCCCCTGACGCGGGTTTACGAGTCGAACGGCCCCGACGTTAAAATTCGCGGCACGGCCTCGACCATCGCGGAAAAATACATCCAGCTCGCGCGCGACTCGCAGAGCTCCGGCGATCCGGTCGCCGCGGAAAACTATTATCAGCACGCCGAACATTATTTCCGCCTGATCGCGACGGCGCAGGAACAGTTCCGGCAGCAGAATCCGTATCAGAACAATCAGCAGAACCAGCAGCCGCAAGGCGGGCAGCCCCAGGGCGCTGCCGACGACAGCTTCGATGACGACGATGATGGCCAGCCGTTCAATGTACAGAATGAGCCGGGCTTCGCTCCGCAGCCGCAGGTGATTCAGAACCACCAGCCGCAACAGCAGCCCTTCATCCCGCGCGATGCGCAGCCCTTCCCGCCGCGCGATCAGCATCAGCCGCGTCCGCAGCAACATCAGCAGCCGCGCCAGCCGTACCCGCAACAGCAGCCGAACCAGAACGGCAATGCCGCGATAGCGGATGTGACCGCGCTTCCCGCCTTCATCACCGGCGGCGGCCAGCCGCAGCCCGATTTCAACAGCGCGCAGGGCGACGTTCAGAACGGCCAGCAGAATGGTCAGGAAGGCGGCGGGCAGGATCGCCTCGGTCATCGCCGGCGCCGGCGCCATCGCCCGGGCGGCGGCTTCCAGCAGCGTCCGGATAATTTCGGCAACGTCGCGCCGCAGGGCGCAGCCCCTGCCGACGGCGGCGACAGCCAGCCGGACTGATCAAAACTGTATCAATGAAATAAAAATGCCCGGTTCGCGCCGGGCATTTTTATTTCGAGCGTTATGTGCCGGGCGACGGCGCCAGCACCGGCTCCAGCCGCGGCACCAAGCGCCGCTTCTCGCGGCGTGCGGGAATCGCGCGATAGACCTGCTTGGTCGCTTCCACCAGATGCACGCCGTTGAACGGCGCCGATAATGTTGCGCCTGTGCGCTCCCACGCCACCGCCGAGCGCAAGAACCAGCCACGCGGCACCGGCGGCACATAAAGCGCTTCGCTCCAGCCAGTCGGCGTGAACCAGGTCTCGCGCAGCAACTGGTTGATCTGCGACCGCGAGTAAGGCCGGCCATGCCCGAACGGCGTCGTGTCCATGCGCGCCCAGACGCCGCGCCGGTTCGGTACCACGGCCAAAATGCGCCCGCCGGCCGCCAGCACGCGCCAGACTTCGCGCAGCAGTGCCGCCGGATCGTTAGTCATCTCAAGGCCGTGCACCAGCAGCACGCGATCGACCGCGCCGTCCGGCAGCGGCAGATCGTTTTCATCGACCAGCGCCGAGAGCGCGGGCCGCGCCGTCGGCCATTTCACCACACCCTGCCCGGCGGGCATGAAAGCAAGGCAGCGCTCGGCTTCCTCGCGGAACAGTCCGAGATAAGGCGTCGCATAGCCGACGCCGAGGACGCGCTGCCCGGTATTGTCAGGCCACAGGCTGCGGATGCCGCGGCCAATAAAGCGGCGGGCCACAACGCCGAGGCGCTGGCCATAGAAATTCCGCAGGTCCACGACGTCGATCGACATGAGGCAAAACTACCACGAAAGCGGAGCATTCCTAACCCGCTCGTCCCCGCGAAAGCGGGGACCCAGGATCGCATATAACGTGATCTTGGACCTGGATTCCCGCTTGCGCGGGAATGAGCGGCGTATAGATCAGCATCACGTCATACGGTTAACACGCCATTCTAAAGAGGATTTCGCCATGCCCGCGCAGACCCGCCTGTTCCGCTGCCTTTCAGACAATTACGGGGTGCTGCTGCATGACCCTGAGACGGGCGCCACTGCCGCCATCGACGCGCCGGAAGCAGCCCCCATTGAGGCCGCGCTGAAAGAAACCGGCTGGAAGCTGACCGACATTCTGGTCACCCACCATCACGCCGACCACACCGACGGCATCATGGCGCTCAAGGACAAGTACAAATGCCGCGTCGTCGCGCCGGCGGCGGAAGCCGCGAAAATCCCCGGCGTCGATGAGACCGTGCACGAAGGCGACAAGGTTACGGTCGGAAAACTGACGGCGAATGTCATCGAGACGCCCGGCCACACCAGCGGCCACATTACTTTTTGGTTTCACAGCGAGAAGATCGCCTTTGCCGGCGACACGTTGTTCGCCATCGGCTGCGGCCGCGTCATCGAAGGCACCATGCCGATGATGTGGCAATCGCTGCTCAAACTGCGCGATCTGCCCGACGATACACGGGTCTATTGCGGCCACGAATACACCGCGGCCAACATCAAATTCGCCAAGACCATCGAGCCGAACAACAAGGCGTTGCTGGCGCGCGACGAACTGACCAAGCAACAACTGGCGAAAGGCGAGCCTACCATTCCCGTCACTATTGGCGACGAGAAGAAGGCCAACGTCTTCCTGCGCGCCGACGTGCCTGAAGTCGCGGCAACGCTCGGCATGGCGGGCAAGCCCGCGGCCGACGTGTTCGCCGAAATCCGCGAGCGTAAAAACAAGTTCTAGAAACTGTCGTCACCGGGCTTGTCCCGGTGACCCCGCTCAGGCGGGCAATCTTTTTGAAACTAAGCGGGATGACCGGGACAAGCCCGGCCATGACAAATGAAAAATCCCACCGCCGCGGAAATGATCGCCAAGCTCTCGCTCGAGCCCCATCCGGAGGGCGGGCATTATCGCGAGACGTTCCGCGATACGCACGCACCGGACGGCCGGGCTGCATCGACCGCGATCCTGTTTCTACTGGCGCGCGGCGAGCGCTCGCATTGGCACCGCGTCGACGCCGTAGAGATCTGGCATTATCACGCCGGTGCGCCGCTAAAGCTCTCCATTGTCGACGGCGCGAATGAGGAAATCATCCGCCTCGGCAACGACATTCACGGCGACGAAATTCCGCAGGTGATCGTGCCGGCGCAGGCCTGGCAGGCAGCCGAAAGCCTGGGCGACTGGACCCTTGTCGGGTGCACGGTCGCGCCAGGCTTTACGTTTGAAGGTTTTGAACTGGCGCCGGCGGGTTGGTCGCCGGAGAAGAAAGCCTAAAGGCGCTTCTTCTTTTTGCTGGCGCCGGACGGGCGCGCATCCAGCCGCTTCTTGAGATCGTTGGCGACAACGCCCGCGATGGCAACAGCCGACAGCGCGGCGGCGAGATACTTGCGCTTGTTGCGGTCATTGGTCGCCTTCGTCGCCTGCTGCACCAGCTTCTTGTACTGGCGATTAGCGGCATTGAGCATCTTGGTCGATTGCGAGATCACCGCGCGTTCGGCCACCTGCACAAAACTCGCCGATACGGCGGCCCGCTTCTTCGCGACTGCTTTTTTCTTGCGTTTAGCCATGGTCTGCTCCTTGGGAAATTGTTTGATGATGGGGATTGAACCGGGACGAGTCCGGCATGCGGCAGATTTATTGGGCTGCGGCCTTCTTGCGCGGCCGTTTGGTCTTGCGCGGCTCACTCGAAGGGGCCGGCAGGAATTTCAATGCACTGGACACCACCGCCGGCATCGCGTCGGACATGGCTTGCGGCACGCGCTTGGCGCCGCTCTTGATCGCTTTCTTGGCCTGCGACGAATTCCGCACGGCCGTACCGGCCAGCGAACCGAGTTCGAAAGCCAAAGTCGTTGCCAGTTTCGGATTGTCGCGAACGAAGGCCCAGAACACATCGACCATCGTCTCGGACTGTACTTTTCTGCGAGCCATCAAGCACTCCAGCGCCTCGTAACGGGGGAACAATCCCCGCAACGCAAAAGAGTTCCATTGGGGCTGGCAGGTGCGGCGTTAAACGCGCTAGAAGGCGGAAAATCTCACGGAAAGTCCCGAGGAAACGCAGATGACCATGACGCTCGACCAGGCCAAGGACGTTATCGCGCGCGCCAACCGCATGATCGCCAATGAGGGCGTGCTCGACGCTTTCGGTCACGTCACCATGCGGCATCCGACCAACCCGGGCCGTTATCTGATGTCGTGCTCGCGCAGCCCGGAGCTGGTGCAGCCCGAGGACATCCAGGAATTCACGCTGGACTCCGAGATCATCAAGCCGATCGAAGCGCGGCTGTACGGCGAACGCGTGATCCATGGCGAGATCTACAAGGCCCGACCGGACGTCAACGCCGTCTGTCACCATCATTCGGCGGCCATTTTGCCCTTCTGTATTTCGGGCATGCAGCTCAAGCCCGTCTATCACCTCGGCGCGACCATGGGCGCGTCGGTGCCGTTCTGGGACAGCCGCGACGACTTCGGCGACACCACCTTGATCGTCGCCAAGCCCGAGGAAGGCGCGTCGCTTGCCGAGGCGCTGGGGCCGAACTGGATGGTGCTGATGCGCCGCCACGGCGCCACCACCGCCGGCAAGACGCTCGAAGAACTGACGTTCCGCACCATCTACACCGCACGAAACGGCGCAATGCAGATCGAGGCGCACAATCTCGGCCATGTCTCACCGCTGACGCCCGCAGAAACCGAACTGGCCGGCGAATACAACCTGCGTCCCGGCCCGGTGGCACGCGCCTGGGAATACTGGATGACGCGCCTCGCCAAGGCCGAAGGCGACTGGCACCCGGCTGCGAAAGCGCCCGCGCGCAAGGCCAAAGCGGCGACAAAGAAGCCCGCCGCGAAAAAGTCCCGGCCTAAAAAGTCCCTCGCGAAGAAGAAAAAATCACGCCGCTAAGACTTAAGCGCAGCTTGCTGGTCAAAACGGTTCGGCCATAATGCCGTCGTGAGCTGCGTGCCGGCGCGGCGTGACTGCAGAGGGGCTGCCCGTCATGACCTTGGCTTGGCGTTATCAATTCGCGACCGTTGCGTTGAGCCTTGCGCTCTCCTCCGCGGCGTTCGCGCAGACTTACCCCGACAAGCCGATCCGGGCCTTCATTCCCTTTGGCGCCGGCAGCGCCACCGACGTCATTCCCCGCGCGCTGTTCGACGGCATGAGCGCCGAACTCGGCCAGACCATCGTCGTCGAAAACCGCGGTGGCGCCGGCGGCACGCTCGGGACAGGCGCGGTCGTGAGCGCCGAACCCGACGGCTACACCATCCTCGCCAATTCCTCGGCGCACACCATCGCGCCTTTCATCGTCAGCACGAATTACAACATCGCCAAGGATCTGTCCGGGGTCTTCATGATCGGACAGAACGCCAACGTCATGATCGTCAATCCGGCCAAAGGCTGGAAGACGGCACAGGACTACATCGCCGCCGCCAAAGCCAAACCGGGTTCGATCAATTACGGCTCTGCCGGCGTCGGCACCGCGACCCATATCAGCGCCGAGCGTTTCGATCTGGCCGCAGGCATACAGGCGACGCATGTGCCGTATAAGGGCGGTCCGGAAGCGATCACCGATCTGCTCGGCGGCCGCATCGATTTCTATTTCTGCCCGATCTCGACGGCGCTGCCTTTGATCAAGGATGGACGCGCGATCGCGCTCGTGGTGTCGACACCGACGCGCGCGCCCGAACTCCCCGACGTTCCGACACCGGCCGACCTCGGCCTCAAGGATGCGGAAACTCCCATCTGGTATGCCGTTTTCATGCCGTCGAAAACGCCGCGCGCCGTCATCAACAAATTCCATGATGCGGCCGCGAAGGTGATGGCGACGCCGGCCATGCAGGCCAGAATGAAGCAGCTGGCTGTGTCGCCGATGCCGCTCACGCCCACCGAGCTCGACCAGCTCGTGATCAAAGAGCTTTCATCCAACGAAAAACTGATCAAGGCCGCCGGCATCAAGTAGCCGGCTCCTGACCGCATCTCGATTTATTTCTGTGGCGGTGCTATTCGCATGGCACCGCGCGCCAAAGAAGCGCGCTTGTTTAGACCGGGATGGATATGACCAACACCAGCACTGTTCGCGGCATGATCGCGGTCGACAAGATCGGCGCGAAAATCCTATTCATCAATCCGCAGACCTACGTCACGGAAACCGTGCTCGACGGCTTCCAGCGCACGGTGCATGAACTGCTCGTGATCCCGGAAACCAACCGCGCCTATGTGCCGATCTACGGCGACGGCATTCACGGCCGTAACCCGAACCCCGGCCACACTTTGCACGTCATCGACCTCATCAAGCGCGAAGTCGTCGACAGCATCGATCTATCGCCGTTGCGCGCGCCGCATACTGTACGCCTCGGCGCCGACGGCATGATCTACATCACCTGCGAGAACAGCGCGGTCGTCGCCGCCATCGACCCGAAGACCAACACGCTCGCTTACGCCATCGACTCCGGCTCGACCAACGGCCATCGTCTTTGCATCGCGCCTGACGGGAAGCGGCTGTACACCGACAACGAGGAAGACGCCTCCGTCTCCATCATCGACCTGCCGAACCGCAAACTGCTCGGCCAGATCAAGACGCCGCAGCCGCTCGCCGGCATTGCCGTGTCCAACGACGGCAAGACCATTGTTGCTGTCAGCGACGACAAACCGGTCATCTTCGTCATCGACGTCGCGTCGGAAAAGGTTGTCCGCGAAGTAACGCTCGAAGGCGCGGCCAAGCCGGCGCAGATCGCCCGCTATTCGCCCGACGGCAAGCGCGTCGTCGTCAGCAACCTCAACAGCAACATGCTGCACATCATCGACGCCGACTTCGCGGCGCAGAAGGCCGTGCCAGTCGGCAGTCAGCCGATGGACTTTGCCTTCCGGGGCAACGAGATTTTCGTCGGCTGTCAGGGCGACGGTTCAATGCATATCATCGACCTGCCCTCGGCCACGGTGAAGCACAGCTTCCAGGCCGGCACCGGCTGCGAGTCGGTCGGCTTCTTCTAGGCCCCGCAAACAGCGCATAGCCGACCCGATTTAGGGCCGTGCCGCGTCCGGATGCCTTGACCGGCCCCGCGGCTGCTTCCATCAATGGGTTCTGCAGTCCGGGAGCCCCCACGCCCATGTTCGACTTCGACCAGGTCATTGATCGCCGCGGCACGCATGCCACCAAGTGGGACAACGTGGCCAAGCTGTCGGGCATCACCGCGCCGGACGCCATCGCCATGTGGGTCGCGGACATGGATTTCGCCGCGCCTCCGGGCGTCACCGACGCGCTGTTTGCCGAAGTGCAGCGCGCCACCCATGGCTATTACGCCGATACCGGGAGCTGGGCCGAGGCGCTGACCGCCTGGCTGGCCAAACGTCACAACCTGACCATCGACCCGGCCTGGGTCAGCCCGACGCCGGGCATCGTCTCGGGGCTCGGCCTCATCCTGCAGGCCGTCACCGAGCCGGGCGACGAGGTCGTCCTGTTTCCGCCTGTCTATCACGCCTTCCGCCGCATCATCCCGGCCAATGACCGGCGCATCCTCGACTCCCACCTTGTCGAGTCGAACGGCCGCTACGTGATGGATTTGCAGGCGTTGGCCAAAAAGCTGACGCCGCGCACCAAGATCGTCTTCCTGTGCAGCCCGCATAACCCCGGCGGCACGGTCTGGTCGCCGCAGGAATTGCGCGAACTCGCGACCTTCTGCGCCGAGCATGATCTTATTCTGGTGTCCGACGAGATCCACTGCGATCTCGTTTTCCCCGGCGCCAAACACACGCCGACGTTGACCGCCGCGCCGGAGATCGCCGGCCGGCTCATCACCTGCGTCGCCGCGACCAAAACCTTCAATCTTGCCGGCGCGCATGTCGGCGCCTGCTTCACGTCGAACAAGGACATCAAGCGCAAGCTGGACGCCCGCATCGGCGCGGCCGGGCTGTCTTCGTACAATCTGTTCGGCATGCTGGCGACCGAAGCGGCTTGGCGCACCGGCGAAGCCTGGCTCGACGCGCTGCTGCCTTATCTCGACGCCAACCGCCAAACGCTCGACGCCCGCATCGAGAAGGCCGCGCCCGGCGCGCAGTCGATGAAGCTCGACGCCACCTATCTCGGCTGGGTCGATTTTTCCGGCACCGGACTCGCGGCCAAGGATGTGGCCGACCGGGTCGCCGACCGCGCCCGCATCTTCGCCAGCCCCGGGCCGCAATTCGGCCCGGGCGGCGACAACTGGCTGCGCTTCAACTTCGCCACGCCGCGCTCGGTGCTCAACGAAGCGCTCGACCGGCTCGACGAAGCCTTCGCCGATGTGAGGAAGTAAGAACACGATGAGACGCCCCGTCGTCGGTGTCATCGGCAGCGCGCATCTGGTCGAGAACCGGTTTCCGGCGCAGCGCGTCGGCGAACGCAACCTGCTCGCCGTCAAGGATGTCGTCGGCGCCCTGCCGCTGATGTTTGCCGGCACGCCCGAGATCACCGATATCGGCGCCCTGCTCGACACCGTCGACGGCATTCTGCTCACCGGTGCGCGCGCTAATGTGCACCCTACACGCTTCGGCGTCGAAGCGCATGTTTCCTACGAACCCTATGACATTCCACGCGACGAACTGGCGCTAGAGCTGGTGCAGGCCTGCGTCGAGCGCTGTGTGCCCATTCTCGGTCTTTGCCGCGGCTTTCAGGAAATGAGCGTGGCCTATGGCTGCTCATTGCATCCGGAAATCCGTGAATTGCCGGGCCGCATGAACCACCGCATGCCGCGGCTCGACAACGGCGAGATCCACCCCGACCAGGACGTCGTCTACGGCGACCGCCACGACGTACATCTCGTCGCCGGCGGCACCTTCGCAAAGATTTTCGGTAAGGAAAAGATCCGCGTGAATTCGCTGCATGGTCAGGGCATTCTCGAGCCCGGCAAGCGCGTCGTCATCGAAGGCGTGGCCGACGACAGCACGGTCGAAGCCATCCGCATTGAAGGCGCGCCGGGCTTTGCCCTCGGCGTGCAGTGGCATGCGGAGTACAATCCGCAGACCAACGCCGTGAACCGGGCTTTGTTTGAAGCGTTCCGCGACGCGATCGTCGCGCGAATTTAAGGTCTAGTTGGCCCAGCGCTTGAGCACGGCGGTGGCGTTGACGCCGCCGAAACCGAAACCGTTGACCATGGCGTATTCGGTGGTTTGGCTGCGCGGCTTGGGACCGATCAGGTTGGCCTTGCCGAAGGCTTCATCCGGTTCTTCGAGGTTCAGCGTCGGCGGCAACGTACCGGTGCACAACGCCTTGACGGTCAGGATCGCCGCCGTCGCGCCGGCTGCCCCGAGCAGATGCCCCGTCGACGACTTGGTCGACGAAATCGCCGGCCGCGCCCCGTTGAACACTTTGTGGATCGCCGTGAGTTCCGCAGCATCGCCCAACGGCGTCGATGTCGCATGCGCGTTGACGTAGCCGATGTCTTCCGGCGCGATGCGCGCAGCCTGCACGGCAAGCCGCATGCAGCGTTGCAGGCCCTCGCCACCCGCCGGCGCCGCCGCCATATGATAGGCGTCCGACGTCGTGCCGTAGCCGACGATTTCAGCCAACGGCGTGGCGCCCCGCGCAAGCGCGTGTTCGAGTTCTTCGATCACCAGCACCGCCGCGCCTTCGCTCATCACGAACCCGTCCCGGTCCTTGTCGAACGGCCGCGAGGCGCGTTCGGGCGCGCCGTTGAATTGGGTCGACAAAGCACGCGCCGCGGCAAAACTGCCGAGACTGACGCGCTCGATGCAGCTTTCGGCGCCGCCGCACACCGCGACATTGGCTTCGCCGCTGGCAATGAGACGCGCGCCATCGCCGATCGCCTGCAGACTGGCGGCGCAGGCCGTCACCGGCGCGCCGATGGCGCCACGGAAATTATGATGGATCGAAATCTGCCCGGCGGCGAGATTGACCAAGAACGACGGCACAGTGAACGGCGACAGCTTGCGCGGGCCCCGCTGGTCGGTGGTGTGCACCGCCTGCTTCATGGTGGCAAAACCGCCGATGCCGGAACCGATGATGGTCGCGGTCCGGTTCATCTCATCGTCGGTCTTGGGGACCCAGGCCGCCTGCTTGATCGCTTCATGCGCCGCGCCGAGCGCGAACTGGATGAACCGGTCCATGCGCAGATGATCTTTGGCGCTAACGGCAAGCGTCGGATTGAAACCGCCCTCTTCGTCTTCGCTTAAACTCGGCACCACGCCGGCGATCTTCGCCGCGACGTCGTGCACGAGATTATCGTTGAGACGGCGGATACCCGACCGGCCGGCGAGGATGCGCTGCCAAACAAGTTCCGTTCCACAACCCAGCGGGGAGACGAGACCGGTTCCTGTGACGACGATACGGCGCATTCAATTCCGGACGTGACGATCCGCGCGGGAGGTGCGCGGCCGGGAAACTCTTACGCCAAAGCGTCGCGCAAGGGAAATCGCGCTCAGGCCAAAGCGTCGGCGACGGCTTTACCGCACGAAACGGTATTCGCAGAACCTTTCAGGTCACGCGTGCGCAACTTTGAGTCGGCAAGCACCGTCTCGATCGCCTTGACGATGGCCTTGGCGGCCTCGTGCTCGCCGAGATGGTCGAGCATCATGGCGCCCGACCAGATCTGCCCGATCGGATTGGCGATACCCTGCCCGGCGATATCGGGCGCGGAGCCGTGCACCGGCTCGAATACCGATGGAAAGTTCCGCTCGGGATTGATATTGCCGGACGGCGCGATGCCGATGGTGCCGGTGCAGGCCGGGCCGAGGTCGGAGAGAATATCGCCGAACAGATTCGACGCGACGACGACGTTGAATTTGTCCGGGTTCATGACGAAGTGTGCGGTCAGAATGTCGATGTGGAACTGATTCCACTTCACGTCCGCGTAGTTCTTCGCCATCTCCTTCACGCGCTCGTCCCAGTACGGCATGGTGATGGCAATGCCGTTGGACTTGGTCGCGGACGTCAGATGTTTCTTCGGCGTCGACTGCGCCAGTTCAAAAGCGAATTTCAATACACGGTCGACACCGGTGCGGCTCATCACCGTTTCCTGCACCACAACTTCGCGGTCGGTGCCGGCAAACATCTTGCCGCCGATGGCCGAATATTCGCCTTCGGTGTTTTCCCGCACGACCCAGAAATCGATGTCGCCCGGCTTGCGACCGACCAGCGGACACGGCACGCCCGGCATCAAGCGGACGGGACGCAGGTTGACGTACTGATCGAATTCGCGGCGGAACAGGATCAGTGAGCCCCACAGCGAAATGTGATCCGGCACGCGGTCCGGCATGCCGACGGCGCCGAAATAGATGGCGTCGTGTTTACCGATTTTCTCTTTCCAGTCCTCCGGCATCATGCGGCCGTGCGTGTCGTAATAATCGCAGCTGGCGAAATCGAAATCGTCGAGCTGCAATTTGAAGCCGAATTTCTTTGCCGCCGCTTCGAGCACGCGCACGCCTTCCGGCATGACTTCCTTGCCGATGCCGTCGCCGGGAATGACGGCGACGCGGTGAACGCGGTTCGTGCTCATGAGAGATCCTTAAGCCAAGTACTGGCCGCCATTGGCGGTGAGCGTCGAACCGGTCATCAAGCCGGCCTCATCAGCCGCAAGGAAGAGAACGCAGCGCGCGATTTCTTCCGGCTCGCCGAGACGGCCGATCGGAATGAGCGGCAGAATGGATTTCTCCAGCACGTCCTTCGGCACCGCCTGCACCATTTCGGTGTTGATGTAGCCCGGGCAGATGGCGTTGACGGTGATGCCCGAGCGCGCGCTCTCCTGCGCCAGCGCCTTGGTGAAACCAATCTCGCCTGCCTTGGCGGCGGAGTAATTGGTCTGGCCGAACTGGCCTTTCTGGCCGTTGATCGACGAGATGTTGACGATGCGGCCGAACTTACGCGCGCGCATGCCCTCGATGACGTTGCGGCACATGTTGAAGAGCGAGCCGAGATTGGTGTTGATCACCGCGGTCCACTGCTCGGGCTTCATGCGATGAAGCTGCGAATCGCGCGTGATGCCGGCGTTGTTGACGAGCACGTCGATGGGGCCGACCTCGGCTTCGACCTGCTTGATGCCAGCCTCGCACGCTTCGAACGACGACACGTCCCATTTGAAAACCGGAATGCCGTTTTCGGCCTTGAATTTCTGCGCCGCTTCGTCGTTGCCCGCATAATTGGCGGCGACCTTGTAACCGGCGGCTTTCAGCGCCTTGGCGACCGACGCGCCAATGCCGCGGGTTCCGCCGGTGACCAATGCAACGCGAGACATCTCAAAGCTCCCTCAATTCGTTTTTTGTTTTGTCATGATGGGTTAGTCGCGTCCACCATTTTGCCGTCGCGGCAGCGCAAAAACAAAATGCCCGGCGCGACGGCCGGGCATTCGTTTATAATTTTTGCATTGCACCAGAGTGACGCTGCAATGCGGCGTAACTTTGCGCTTAATTTTTAAGCGCGATGCGCACTCTTATCGTTCAACACACAGGGCAATGCCCATGCCGCCGCCGATGCAAAGTGTCGCGAGACCTTTTTTCGCATCTCGACGCTGCATCTCGTGCAGCAGCGTGACGAGAACGCGCGCGCCCGACGCGCCGATCGGGTGACCGATGGCGATGGCACCGCCATTGACGTTCACCTTGTCGGTGTTCCAGCCGAGATCCTTGTTCACCGCGCAAGCCTGCGCCGCGAAAGCCTCGTTGGCTTCGACGAGATCGAGGTCGTCGTGCTTCCAGCCGGCCTTCTTCAGCGCCGCGCGCGACGCCGGGATCGGGCCGGTGCCCATGATCGACGGATCGACGCCGGCCTGCGCCCAGGAGACGATGCGCGCCAGCGGCTTCTTGCCGAGCTTGGCGGCTTCCGATGCCTTCATCAGCAGCACGGCGGCGGCGCCGTCATTGATGCCCGAAGCGCTGCCCGCGGTTACGGTGCCTTCCTTATCGAAGGCCGGGCGCAACTTGGCGAGCGAGTCCAGTGTCACGCCCTTCTTCGGATATTCGTCGGTGTCGACGACGATGTCGCCCTTGCGCGACTTGATGGTGACCGGAACGATCTCGTCCTTGAACTTGCCGGCGGCCTGCGCGGCTTCGGCCTTGTTCTGCGACTTCACCGCGAACTCGTCCTGCTGCTGGCGCGTGATCTGAAACTGCTTGGCGACGTTCTCGGCGGTCGTGCCCATGTGATAGCCGTTGAAGGCGTCCCAGAGGCCGTCCTTGATCATGGTGTCGACCATTTCAAACGCGCCCATCTTCACGCCAGCGCGCAGATGCTGGGCGTGCGGCGCCATGCTCATGGATTCCTGGCCGCCGGCGACGACGATGTCGCTGTCGCCGTTCATGATGGCCTGATAGCCGAGCGCGACCGCGCGCAGACCCGAGCCGCACAGCATGTTGACGCCCCAGGACGGGCTTTCGACCGGAATGCCGGCCGCGATCGAGGCCTGGCGGGCCGGGTTCTGGCCCTGACCGGCGGTCAGGATCTGGCCCATGATGACCTCGGACACTCGGCCACCCTCGACGCCAGCGCGCTTCAGGACTTCCTGAATGGCGGCCTTGCCGAGTTCGTGAGCCGGAAGATTGGCAAAAGCCCCGTTGAAGCTGCCGACCGGTGTGCGGGCGGCGCTCACAATCACAACGTCGTCTTTCATCGGAAACTCCTGATGTTTTTATGGTTACGAGGCTTATGGGGCGAGAATTGGCCCTTTTTGGCTGGTTCCGCAAGTGCCGTCCAGCGCCCTTCGCACCTGCAATGCGCCTTTACCGCATCGCCACAAAACAGTGGCCCATAGCTACGGATTGCGCCTATGCTTGCGCTCTGGGCAGGGGACGAGTGATCCAAATGGCAGAAGAAAAAGAGCCGATTACGATCAAGAAGTACGCCAACCGGCGGCTATATAATACCGGCACGAGCACCTACGTGACGCTCGAAGACCTCGCGGTGATGGTCAAGAGCGGCGAAGATTTCGTCGTCTATGACGCCAAGACCAGCGAAGACATTACGCGGTCCGTTTTGGCGCAAATCATTTTCGAGCAGGAGAACAAGGAAGGCCAAAGCCTTCTTCCCATCGCATTCCTGCGTCAGTTGATCCGCTTCTACGGCGACAGCATGCAGATGATGGTGCCGCGCTTCCTCGAGCAATCGATGTCGTCGCTCACCAGCCAGCAGGGCAAGTTCCGCGAACAGATCACGCAGGCCTTCGGCGCCGGCGGCTTCGGTTCGCTGGAAGATCAGGTCCGCCGCAACATGGAAATGTTCGAGAAGACCTTCGCCATGTTCGCCCCGCCCTTCGCGCGCGGCGGCAAGCCTGCCGCGGGCGCGGCCATGGACGAAAAACCGGCATCGAATGCCGGGGTGGATGCGCTGAAGCAGCAGCTCGACGAGATGCAGAAGCGCCTCGACAAACTCGGCGGCGGCAAAGAGTAATCCGGACCGGTCATCACCCGCGAAAGCGGGTGATCCAGCTCTTTTCATAATCGAAGATGATTGCTGGCCGTCGCGCCTGTGGCGCGGCGCTTTACGCGTTGACCGCGACGTTCTGCGCGTCGAGCCAGGGGCGCTCGCTGCTGGCAAGTCCGACCAAAGCGCCTTGCAGGTAATCGCAGCCAAAGCCGGCGATCAGAGCCGCGGCGCTCTCGTCCTGCACCCATTCGGCGACGGCCTTGAGGCCGAGCCGGTGCGAAAGGTCGATCATCGTCTGCACGAAGGCCTGGTTGTCGCTCGACTTCAGGATATTCTGCACGAAAGCGCCGTCGATCTTGACGATATCAACGCCGAGCTTGCGCAGATTGCGGAACGATGTGTTGCCGGCGCCGAAGTCGTCGATGGCGATGCGGCAGCCGAGATCCTTCACCCGCGTGACGAAGCCGCGCGTATCGTCGATATCGTGAATGGCCGCCGTCTCGGTGATTTCGACAATCAGCCGTTCGGCGACGCCCGGACTGGCGCGCAGCAATCCGCCCAGCCCAGCCCACCAATCGGGGTCCACGGTCGAGGCCGGCGAGACGTTGACGCTCGCGGTCAGCGCCGGCGCGGCGGCGAGTTCAGCCACCACCATTTCCAACACGCGATAATCCAGCATGCGCACTAGGCCGAGACGCCCGGCCACCGGAATGATTTCGTTGGCGTGACATAAGGTGCCATCGCTGCGGCTGACACGCATCAGACATTCGTAGAAAGCCGGGATACGGCTCTTCGCATCGACCACCGGCTCGAACGCAAGACCGATGCGGCGCTCGTTCAGAGCGGCAACGATCTCGTCGGTGGCCTTGACGCTTTCGCGGCGCAAGGCATCGCGTTCGACATTGGGACGATAGGACACAAACGAGCCGTGGCGCTTGGCGCGTGCGGCGTGCAACGCGTCCTGCGTGCGGGCCAGAATTTCCGGCACGGTACGCGCATGGCGCGGCGCCGTGATGCCGCCAATGGTAACGGTCACCGCCACCGGGCCCGACGGCGTGGCAATGGTTTCATCGCGCACGCCCGCCATCAGGCGATCGGCCGCGATGGTCATTTCGTCCGGCGTGCAGCTGGTCAGCACAACGCCGAACTTGTTACCGGAAATACGGCCGAGATGATCCTTGCCGCGCAGGCGCGCGCGAAGACGCTTCGCGACCTGCGCAATAACGTCTTCGGTCGTCTCAAAGCCGTACGACTCGTTGAGTCCGCCGAGATGATCGATGGCAACGATCATGAAGCCGCAGGAGCCGCGAAACTTGATCGCGTCATCGAACGTGGCGCCGAGCAACTCCAGCAGGCGAACGCGGTTGAGTTCGCCGGTCAGCGGATCGAAATTCGCCAGCTGCATGAGCTTGCTCTCGCGCTCATGACGCTCGGTGATGACACGCATGACGCCATGCGCGCGCTGCGGCTTGCCGTCGGCGCCGGCGAACCAGCGTCCGGTATCCTCGATCCAGATTTTTTCGTCGCCGCGCTTGAAGGCGTACTGGGCCTGATAGGCAATGCCGGTGCCGCCATCGGGCGCGCTTGCCTGCTTGATGGCATCGACGCGGCAAAGACCACCGGTGCCGTCGGTGTAGAGGGCGAAGGCTTTGCCACTTGAGATGGCGGCCGTATCCGCAATGCCCAACACCGCGGCGGCGTTGCCGCTCCACGTCAAAGCATCGCTATCGAGCCGCCACTCGTAAACGGCTTCGCCGACAGAATTAAGAATGTCCGCAGCGTCAACGACGCCGGCTGCCTGTGTCACTGTCGCCCCTTTTTGGAACGCACCGCCTTGCATGGCGTTGTTATCGCGAACCCGTTACCGCACTGAAACTACGAGACAAACACTAAACAATTGCAAAACCGAGCGATCCAGAGGCGTTAACGACCAGAAAGAACGTTGGCCCAGACCTTGCGATGATTACGGAGACAACACGCAGTTGTCGCGAATCGAGACAGGCAGCGTAAATGCGGATCAGCAAGATTGACAGTTCGAGCTCACGGTTAACGGACTCCGGCAAGTTCGACGCCGCGCTGGAAACCGTTAAGGATGCCGGCGGCCGCGCGCTGCTGGTGATCGAACCCGCTCATGAGGTCCTCAGCGTCGCCTCGACCTTCCGCCAGGCGCCGTTTCTGGCGCAGCTGATCGCGACCAAGGACAAGCATCCGCAGACACGCGAGCGCCGCCGCGCGCACCCGTCCGACGCCATCGGCGCCTATCGCGCCGTCAATGCGCTGGTGGAAGAAAAGACTGAAGAAGAGACGCTTCAGTAACCGGGTCGCTCAGTACCCGAGGGCCATGCCGTCCTTGCGCGGTTCAGAACCGCCGATCAGCACACCGCGATCCCAGTCGATCCTGATGGCCTGCGCGCCACCCCACGGCGATGGCTCGACTTCGACCGTGTGACCGCGCGCTTTCAGGGCTTCGACGGTCGCCGCCGATATGCCTCGCTCGACCAACGTCTTCTCGCCTTCATAGAAGACGCGCGGCATATCCATCGCTTCCTGCACATCGAGACCGTAGTCGATCATGTTGAGGACCATCTGCGTGTGGCCCATCGGCTGGTAGTGCGCGCCCATGACGCCGAAGGTGACGTCGCAACGGCCGTTCTTCATCGCCAGCGCCGGGATGATCGTGTGCATCGGCCGCTTGCGGGGTCCGAGCGCGTTGGGATGCGCCGGATCGAGCACGAAACCCGAGCCGCGGTTGTTGAGCATCACGCCGGTTTTTTCGGTGCAGATACCGGAGCCGAAGCTCGAATAGAGCGAGTTGATCATCGAACAGGCGCGGCGGTCCTTGTCGACCACCGTCAGATAGATCGTGTCGCCGCCGGGCGTAGGATGCGGCGGCAGCGGCACGCGCTTGGTGATGTCGATCTTGGCGGCGAGCGATTTTGCGAACGCCTTGTCGAGCAGCTTGTCGACCGGCACGCGCATGAAGGACGGCTCGGCGATGTGCGTGTCGCGAATGGCGAAAGCGAGACGCGCGGCTTCGAGCTGGAGATGAAAGCGTTCGGCACCGGCCGGCTCAAGCGACTTCAAGTCGAAGTTCTCGAGAATGTTCAGCAGCACCAACGCGGTGAGGCCCTGCCCGTTTGGCGGCAACTCGACGAGATCGAGACCGCGGTAATTGGTCGAGATCGGCGTTTGCTCTTCGCCGCGATGGTTGGCAAAATCATCGAGCGACAGCACCGAGCCCCTGGCATTCAACGTCGCCACAATGTCCTCGGCGATCGGACCTTCGTAGAAGGCGCGTGGACCGTCCTTGGCGATGGCTTTCAGCGTCGCGGCCAGCGCCGGCAGCTTGATGACGTCGCCTACATTCGGCGCCTTGCCGTCGAACAGATAGTGCTTTGTCGCGCCTGCGCTGTTGCCCAGTTTGGCGAGTTGTTTCGGCCAGTCGCTGCCGACGCGCTGCGCCACCGGAAAACCGTTCTCGGCATAATTGATGGCGGGCGCGAGCACCTTGTCGAGCGACCAGGTGCCGCGCGCTTTCAGGATAGCGCCCCAGGCTTCGATGGCGCCCGGCACGTTCACCGCGAAGGGTGACGTCGCGGGAATCGCGGTCATGCCCTTTTCGAGCAAAGCTTCCGTCGACGACTTCGCACCAGAACGGCCGCAGCCATTGTAGCCCCACACCGGCTTGCCGGCTTCGGCGATCAGCGTGAAACAATCGCCGCCGATGCCCGTCATGTGCGGCTCAACCACGCACAGCACCGCGACGGCGGAGATAGCGGCATCCACCGCGTTGCCGCCGGCGCGCAACACGTCGATCGCGGTCAGCGTCGCAAGCGGGTGCGAGGTCGCCGCCATGCCATTGCAGGCAATGACGGGCGAACGTCCGGGTAGATGAAAGTCTCGCATGTTGTGAGACGCCTAAAGAGGCTTTTAGGAAACGTGCGGGACCGAGCCTTCGATCGTGAGGTCGCGCTGCGCCGAACGCAAGGTCACGGCGAAACCGCCGAGCACGTCGACAAAGCTGATGACGAGAAGCAGGAAGAAGGTCGACGATGCCGCCTGCCGCACCAGCAGGAACTCGGCCATCATGGCGAGGAACAGCACCAGCGACAGGCCGTGATCGACCACGCTGCGAATGCCGATGCGGGTCGACTTCATCATCTCGCCGAACAGCAGCAAGATCGCGAGCGCGATGAGAAAGTCGCCGGGCGACATGGTCCAGTCGCCGCCGGACCTCATGTGCACGGTCGTGATCGTCCCGGTCCAGCTCACGCCGGGCATCAGGAAGGCGATGATGTTGTAGATCGCGAACGTCACCAGCAGCAGGGGAAAGCCGAGAATGAACATGCTTCCCTCCCGCCGGATATATGCCGCTTAGTTCTCGGTCTTGACCTTGAGAACCTGCCGGCCCTTGTACATGCCGGTCTTCAGATCGATGTGGTGCGGACGGCGCAGCTCACCCGAATCCTTGTCCTCGACGTAGGTCGGACGCTTCAGCGCGTCAGCCGAACGGCGCATGCCGCGGCGCGACGGCGAGGTTTTGCGTTTTGGAACAGCCATGGTGGAAACCCTTGAGAAGCTCAGAAATGTCGTTTGAAGCCGGGCTTATAAAGGAACGGACCCGTTAAGGCTAGGGCCGTTGAGGCCCTCAAATCAGCGATTTTGCCGCAAGCAGGCGGCCACCTCGGGCGAGCGGGCGGCCCGCCCCGTATAGAGGCCCGCCAGCCGGCGCAGCCCCGGGCCGGGGCGCTTGGCATCACGGGTGACCGGATTGGGCAGCATCGCCGCCAGCATGGCGGCCTGAGAGGGCGATATATCCCGCGCCGAGCGGCCAAAGGCCCTCCGGGCACCTGCTTCGACGCCGAATTCGCCGTCCGGACCCCATTCGGCGATGTTCAGGTAGATGTCCAGCACCCGCCGTTTCGACAGCATCAGGTCGATCCAGAGCGCCAGAGGGAACTCTAGCGCCTTGCGCACGTAACTGCGGCCGCCCCAGAGAAACAGGTTCTTGGCGACCTGCTGCGTGATGGTGGAGCCACCGCGCATGCTGTCCGGGTCGTCGGCATCGGCCATGGCTTCCTGTAAGCCCTGGAAATCGACGCCGTGGTGGCTGCAGAACCGCCCATCCTCGGCGATGATCACGGAGAGGGCGAGCGCGGGCGCTATCCGGTCGAGCCCGACCGCCTGCCGTTCGACCCGCTGGCCGGTCATGGTCCGCCACAGCATAAGGGTCGAGGGCGGGTCGATCAGGGCATAGAGCGGCGTCAGCACATAAGGAAGCGCCAGCAGACCCAAGACGACAAACAGCGCGATCTTCAGGCCCCGCTTCCAGCGCGGCCGGAAGAAGTCATAGGCGGCCAGCCGCTTGTCGGGTCGGTAGTCCGGTCGATACATGGCGTCGAACATTAGCGGATCCCGAACCGAATTGCGGATTGCCGTCGCTGAAGGCTAACAATGCCGTATGGACAGTTCCGGTTCGGACAATTTTGCCGCCCGCCTCGCCGCTGTGGCGACGGAGACGGAAGCGCTGCTGGAGCGGCTGCTCGGCGACAAAGCCTTGCCGGGCGAAACCGTACGGCCGGAGCGCCTGCTGGCCGCCATGCGCCACGCCGCGCTCGGCGGCGGCAAGCGGCTGCGGCCGTTTCTGCTGGTCGAGACCGCCGCTTTGTTCGGCGCCCGCCGCGACGGCGCGCTGCTCGCCGGCGCCGCGCTCGAATGCCTGCACTGCTATTCGCTTGTCCACGACGATCTGCCGGCCATGGACGATGACGACCTGCGCCGCGGCCAGCCAACCGTTCATAAAGCTTTCGACGACGCCACCGCCATTCTCGCCGGCGACGCTTTGCTCACGCTCGCCTTCGACATCGCCGCGCGCAGCGAGGTGCATGCCGATGCGAATGTGCGCGTCGCGCTTGTGACCGAACTCGCACGCGCCTCGGGCCTCGGCGGCATGGCCGGCGGCCAGATGCTCGATCTCACCGCTGAAGGCCGCTTCGCCGAGAAGCGAACATTGACCGAAAACGAAATCGCCACCTTGCAGGCGATGAAGACCGGCGCGCTGATCCGCTTCGCCTGCCGCGCCGGCGCCCTCCTCGGCAAAGCGAGCGATTCGTCGCTGTCCAATGTCGACCGCTACGGCGTCGCCATTGGCCAAGCCTTCCAGATCGCCGACGACCTGCTCGACGTCGAAGGCGACAGCGCCACGCTCGGCAAGGCCACCGCCAAGGATGCCGCCGCCGGCAAGGCGACGCTTGTCTCGACGCTCGGCATCGATGGCGCGCGCGCCAGACTCGACGCCCTCATCGCCGAGGCAGACAGCGCGCTCGCTTCCTTCGGCGACAAGGCCGATATCCTGCGTGCCACGGCGCGCTTCGTGGCGCAGAGAAAAAACTGACACATGGCGAAGAACACAAAAAAGACCGCGGCCAAAAGCGCCGATGAACCGCGCCGCATGCCGCGGACACGGCGCTTCGTACGGCTGCATCACAAGCTGCTGGTCGCGCTCGCCGCCGGTTTTGGCCTCGCCTTCCTGCTGCCCGGCACGTTCAAGACGCCCGCACCGGCCTTGCTCGGCTGGGACACCGGCCTCGCGATCTATTTGATCTGGACCTATTCCATGATGTGGAAAACAGAGGTCGATCACATTCGCGCGCGCGCCGCGGAGGAAGACGAAGGCGCCGGCACCATCCTGCTGCTGTCGATTGCGGCGGCAGCCGCGAGTTTCATCGCCATCGCCTTCGCGCTCGGCGGCGCCAAACCGACGGGCGGCAGCGCCGTCATGCCGGGCGGCGTCAGCGCACATGTCGTGCTCGCCATCAGCACGATCCTGCTGTCATGGACCTTCGTGCACACGATCTTCATGTTTCACTACGCGCACGAATTCTACGCAACGCGCCGTGACGGCATCATCGGCGGGCTGGAATTTCCGCATGACGACAAGCCGGACTATCGCGACTTCCTCTACTTCTCGCTGGTCATCGGCATGACGTCGCAGACGTCGGACGTGAACGTGTGCAGCAAGGTGATCCGCCGCATGGCCGCGGTGCACGGCGTCATCGCGTTCTTCTTCAATCTGACGGTGCTGGCGCTGACGGTGAACATGCTGTCGAACCTGATATGACTGCAGTTGCGCAAACGATCCTGCTGATGATGGCGGTGCTGGCCGCCGTCGCGGTGGCGGCCAAGCGCCTCCATGTCGCACCGTCGATCCTGCTGGTTGTCGCTGGTCTCGGCATGGCGCTCGTTCCCGGCCTGCCGAAAATTCAGTTGGCGCCCGAACTCGTGCTGCTGGTGATCCTGCCGCCGCTGATCTACTCGGCCGGTGTCGCCATGAGCTGGCGGGAATTCCGCTTCAACCTGCGGCCCATCGCGCTGCTGGCCTTCGGCTGCGTCGTGTTCACCACCTGCGCCATCGCCGCGGCGGCGCATTACATTCTCAAATTCGACTGGGCTGCCGGCTTCGTGCTCGGCGCCATCATCGCGCCGCCCGACGTGGTCGCGCCGCTCGCCATCGCGCGACGCCTCGGCCTGCCGCGTCGCCTGATGGTTGTGCTCGAAGGCGAAGGCCTCGCCAACGACGCCACCGCGCTCATCCTCTATCGCTTTGCCGTGGTGGCCGTGAGCCTCGGCACCTTCTCGCTGCCGAAAGCCGCCGGCACCTTCACCGCCATCGTTATCGGCGAAATCATCTACGGCATCGCCGTCGGCTGGCTCAGCCTGCGCCTGCGCAAATGGGCGAAAGAGCCGCGCGTCGAAATCACCTTGTCGCTGATGACGCCCTATCTCGCTTACTGGGTGCCCGAGCACTTCGGCGGCTCCGGTGTGCTGGCGACGGTCGCCTGCGGCCTTTATGTCAGCTGGGTCGGCCCGCGCCTCATTCCCTCCGGCACGCGTCTGCAAGGCATCTTCTTCTGGGATCTGATCGTCTATCTCATCGAAGGCATGGTGTTCCTGCTGACCGGCTTGCAGGCGCGCACGCTGCTCGAACAGGTGCAGGCCTTCTCGATCAACGAATTGCTCTATGCCACCGCACTGACCACCGTGATTGCCATCGTCGCGCGGTTCATCTGGGTTTTTCCCGCGACGTATCTGCCGCGCTGGCTGATCCCGTCGCTGGCGAAGCGCGATCCGTCGCCGCCGTGGCAAGGTCCGTTCCTGCTCGGCTTCACCGGCATTCGCGGTGTCGTCTCGCTCGCAGCGGCATTGGCCATTCCCTACACCATCGCCAACGGCCAGCCGTTTCCGCACCGCGACCTGATCCTGTTCATCACCTTCGGCGTCATCGTCGTCACAATCGTCGTACAGGGCCTGATGCTACCGTTCGTCGTGCGCTCGCTCGGCCTGACCACGCTCGGCAAAGAAGAGCACAAGCACGAAATCCGGGACGAGCTGGAAGCGCGCAAGGCCGCGCTGAAGGAAGTGAAAAAGCGGCTGGAGAAAGCCATCGCGGATCACGAATTGCCGGACGAAGTCGCGAGCCACCTCCGCACCCGCAACGAAGGCCGCTTTCAGGTGCTACCGCAGAATCTGACCGAAGGCCTCGATCAGATGCGCCGCACCGCGGCGCTCAAGCTGGAGCTGATCGCCGCCGAGCGCGACTTCATTTACGAGCTACTGCGCGACGGCAAGATCACCGACGAAGCGCGCCGCCGCATCGAATATGAACTCGATCTGGAAGAAGCCAGCGTCGCCAACCGCGGCAAAGACGGCGGCGGGTGGATTTAAATACCACAACTCCTGATTGACGGTACGCGCTCCATGTAGTAAACTCACTTCGCGTCATCGTTGCGTAGGGGGGCGTATGCTGACCGCAGACATGCTGGCCGACCTCTGGCCGCACGGCGATTCCCGCGTGCCCGGTTTGATTGCCGGTATTGCCGCCGCGGCACCGGCGGTGTTTCCAAAATACGGATTGAAGAGCGATCTCGTCATCGCGCATGCGATGGCGCAGTTCAGTCACGAATGCGGCGCCGGCACCGAGATGACGGAAAACATCCGCTACACGCCGGAACGCGCCTGTGCGGTCTGGCCGAGCCGGTTTTCCAGCGCGGCCGATTGTCTGCGAAAGGTCGGCTCGACCGCGGGCGATCCGAATTTCCCGATGAAGCTGATCGACAATGTCTACGGCAACCGGATGGGCAACCGTCCGGGCACGCATGACGGATCGACCTTCATCGGCCGGGGCCTCAGTCAGGTGACCGGCCGTGACGGCTACACCAAACTTGGCGCGAAGACCGGCCTCGATCTGCTCGGCCATCCCGAGATCATCAGTTCGGCCGCGAGCGCCCTGGAATGCGGCGTCGCCGACTTCGTGCTGTGCGGTTGTCTGCCGTTTGCCGAAAACGACGACATCAGCGGCGTCACCTTCCACCTCAACGGCGGCCACATCGGTGAAGCCGAACGCACCGCCTGGCTGAAGCGCTGGAAGGTCGCGCTCGGCAGCGCCAGCCCGCAAGCGCACGGCACAGTCTGGCTGCAAATGTCGCTCAACAAACTCGGCGCCGATCCGGCCCTGGTGCCGGACGGAAGCTTCGGGCCTTTGACCGCCGCGGCCATCCGGGCGTTTCAGGCGAGCCACGGTCTTCAAGCCGACGGCCGGGCAACACCGGAAACCATTGCGGCCATCGAAGCGGCGCTCAACGCGACGTGAGGTGACGATCGCAGCAGCTACTGCTGTACAAAAGTCACCTTCACCGTCTTGGTGACGTCGACGTCCTTGATCGCCGGCGACTTCTGCGCAGCGGATTCCTTAGCGTAAGTGATCGTCAGTTCGGTGTTCGACTTCCACTCGATCTTCGGCCACGCGTTGCGGTCGGCGGCGCAGGGGCCGGAGTAAACAAGATAGGCCTTGTCGCGCTCGGCGAAGTCGTTCGGATAGACGCCAAGAATGACCGCGATGCCATCGACGCAATAGGGCGACGCACCGCCGCGCGACAACGTCAGCCGCACCGCCTTGTACTTGTTGTCCGGCGCCGTCACCGCGACGGTCGCCCTGTCGGCGGGCACGGTCGTCATGGCGAGATAGATGGACCCGCCGCTCAGAATGGCGAGCAGCCCGAAAAACCCGAAGAAAAGATGCTTACCCTTCACGTGATGGCCTTTACTCAGCGGGCCGCGCACCGGAACCGAAACGGCGTTCGATGTAATCGATGACCATGGTCTTGAAGTCCGTGGTCAGAGTCGGGCCGCGCAATGTCGCGACCTTCTTGCCGTCGACAAAGACCGGCGCGGTCGGCTGCTCGCCGGTGCCGGGCAGTGAAATTCCGATGTCGGCATGCTTGCTCTCGCCCGGACCGTTGACGATGCAGCCCATCACCGCGACGTTCAGCGTCTCGACGCCGGGATAGCGGGTCTTCCACTCCGGCATCGAGGTGCGGATGAAGCCCTGAATGTCGGCGGCGAGTTCCTGGAACGTCGTCGATGTGGTGCGGCCGCAGCCCGGACACGCCGCGACCAGCGGCACGAAGGTACGCAGGCCCATGGTCTGCAGCAATTCCTGCGACACCTGAACTTCACGCGTGCGGTCGCCGTTCGGCTCGGGCGTCAGCGAAATACGAATGGTGTCGCCGATACCCTGTTGCAGCAGCACACCCATCGACGCCGCCGAGGCGACGATGCCCTTGGTGCCCATGCCGGCTTCGGTCAGACCGAGATGCAGCGCGTAGTCCGAGCGCTTCGCCAGTTCGATGTAGACGGCGATTAGATCCTGCACCGCCGACACCTTGGCTGACAGAATGATGCGGTTCTTCGCCAGACCGATCTCTTCCGCGCGCGCCGCCGACAAAAGCGCCGACTGCACCATCGCTTCATGCGTGACTTCGCGCGCGCCGATGGGAGACGCCGACTTTGAGTTCTCGTCCATCAGCTTGGTGAGAAGCTCCTGATCGAGCGAGCCCCAGTTGACGCCGATGCGCACCGGCTTGTCGTGCTTGATCGCCATCTCGACGATCTGCGTGAACTGCGGGTCGCGCTTGTTCTTGAAACCGACATTGCCCGGATTGATGCGATACTTGTCGAGCGCCTCGGCGCAGCCCGGATAATCGGTCAGCAGCGTGTGGCCGTTGTAGTGAAAGTCGCCAACGATCGGCACGCGCACATTCATCTGCGCGAGGCGGTCCTTGATCTTCGGCACGGCGGCCGCCGCTTCGTCGCGGTCGACCGTGATGCGCACCAGTTCGGAACCGGCGCGCGCCAGCGCCGCGATCTGCCGCGCGGTGCCTTCGATGTCCGCTGTGTCAGTGTTGGTCATCGACTGCACGACGATGGGCGCGCCGCCGCCGACGATAACGCCGCCGACATCGACTCCAACCGTTTTATGACGTGCTGATGCGCTCATGTCTCACCGGAGTGCCAGACAAATATGGCACGGTCAACGCGGGCGAAAGACCCTCTATTTGGCGCGGTTTACCAGCACCAGACCGGCCGCCACCAGCGCCACGGCGGCGCCGAAAGCGGGCGTCAGCGGCTCGCCCAGCACCAGATGGCCGGCGGCGACGCCGAACAACGGCGTTAGGAACGAGAACACCGACAGCCGGTTGGCCGAGTAGCGCGCGATCAGCGCGAACCAGATGACGAAGGTGACGCTCACCACCCAGACGGTCTGATAGGCCAAAGCGCCGATCGCCAGAACCGACGGCATCGCCACGATACGTTCGCCGGCGAGCCACGCGACAAGCGCCAGCATCGGTATTGAGACGACGAGCTGATAGAGCATCACCTTCTCGGCCGGGATGCGGTTGAGGCGCGATTTGATGATCAGGGTCGTCGCCGCCCAGAACACCGCACCTGCGACCATCATCAAGTCGCCGAGCGCCTGACGCGGATCGACCGCCGGCGTCGGCAGGCCGAACGCCACGATCATGCCGGCGAAGGACAAAAGCAGGCCGAGCCATTGCGCGAGGCTGAATTTGTCGTCGGGAAGAAAGATGCGGCCGCCGAGCACGACGAAGAACGGCGCTAGATAGATGAACAGCACCGCGCGCGTCGCCGTCGTGTAGGCGAGGCCCTGAAAGATGAAAATGAATTCGAGGCCGAAGAAAAATCCGGCAGCGAGACCGGCGGCGAGCGAACCGTCGCGCGACAACAGCGGTATGCCGCGCAGGCGGCACCAGCCGGCAACGATCAACGCCGCAACGACGGAGCGGATCGTGCCCTGCAGCAGCGGCGGAATCTCGTGGATCGCAAGCTTGGTCGCGACCTGGTTGAAGCCCCAGGACAGGCACAGCACGACGATGATGCTGGCGGCGACAGCATCGATGGACCGGGTCGTGTGATCGGAAGGGGCTGGAGAAGACAGACTAGGCCGCCTTGCAGTGCGCGCAGGTGCCGGAGATTTCGATCACCGGCGTTTTCGGCGTGAAGCCCGCTGCGCGCGAGGCGCTCTTGATCGTGTCGGCCACCGCGGCGGACGCCGCCTCGCCGACCGCGCCGCATTTCTCACAAATCAAAAACACGACAGGATCGTGGGCGTCGTGATTGTGCACGCAGGCGATGAAGGCGTTGCGGCTTTCGATGCGGTGCGCCAGCCCCTGATCGCGCAGGAAATCCAGCGCGCGATAAATGGTAATCGGCGCCGGCCGGGCGCCGCGCACCGCAAGTTTGTCGATGAGTTCGTAAGCGCCGAGCGGCGCATGACTCGCCAGCAGCGCTTCCAGCACGCGGCGGCGCGGCGGCGTCAGCCGTTCCTTGCGCGCCACGCAGATCGCTTCGGCATGCGCAATGGCGTCGCTCGCGCACCGGTCATGGTCATGACCGGGCGTCGGGAAGACGGCGTGGCTGTGGGCTTTAGGCGCCAATGGTCGATTCACCTTGATACTCAAGTCTAACCTAGCAGCGATTGTAACTCGAAACCGCCGACATAGATATTGCACTGCAACAAAAATAGAGGCAGGTTCCAGACCTTCCCGCCTCCAGATTTTCCGGCCCTTTCCCGGCCCACAACGAGGATCGCCATGCTTAAAGGCAAGACAGCGCTGGTTACCGGTTCGACTTCAGGCATTGGCCTCGCAACGGCCCGCTCGTTCGCCGCCGAAGGTGCCAACATCGTCATCAACGGCTTCGGCGACAAGGCCGACATCGAAAAGGAACGCGCCGGGCTGGAGAAGGACTTCGGCATTAAGGCGATCTATTCCCCGGCCGACGTGACCAAGGGCGCCGAAGTCGCGGACATGATTGCCACGACGGAAAAGACATTCGGTTCGCTCGACGTGCTCATCAACAACGCCGGCATCCAGTTCGTCGCCAACATCGAAGACTTTCCCGTCGAGAAATGGGACGCGGTCATCGCCACCAATCTGTCGTCGGCGTTTCATTCGATTCGCGCTGCGCTGCCCGGCATGAAGAAGCGCAAATGGGGGCGCATCATCAACATCGCTTCGGCGCATGGCCTCGTCGCCAGCCCGCAGAAGGTCGCCTATGTCGCCGCCAAGCACGGCATCGTCGGCTTGACCAAAGTGGTCGCGATCGAAGCCGCCAATGACGGCGTCACCTGCAACGCCATCTGCCCCGGCTGGGTGCTGACGCCGCTGGTGCAGACGCAGATCGAAGCGCGCGCCAAGACCTCCGGCAAAACCTTCGAAGAAGAGTCCTTGCCTTTCGTGTCGGAAAAGCAGCCGATGCACAAATTCACCAAACCGGAAAACATCGGCGCGCTGGCGGTCTTCCTGTCGAGCGACGCCGCCGAAAGCATCACCGGCTCGGCCTATTCAATCGATGGCGGCTGGGTGGCGGAGTAATGGCCGCTCAATGATCGATTTCATTTCCCGCGCGCTCGGTTTCGACAAGCCGTCGGCGCGCAGGAAGCCCAGCGGCCCGGCCGGCACCAAACGCGTCAATCTCGCCCTTCAGGGCGGCGGCGCGCATGGCGCGTTCACCTGGGGCGTGCTCGATCAAATCCTTGAAGACGGCCGCCTGACGATCGACGGCATCTCCGGCACGTCCGCCGGCGCCGTCAACGCCGTGGTGCTAGCCGATGGCCTGCGCAAAGGCGGCGCCGACGAAGCGCGCAAGCAGCTCGCCGATTTCTGGCGCGCCGCAAGCCTTGGCGGCGATCTGCCGGCGGTGCAGCGCGCCGTCACGGACCGCCTGTTCTCGATGCTGCCGAGCGAGGGCTCGCCGACCTTCAATTGGTTGTCGGCCTGGTCGCAGTATCTGTCGCCTTACGATCTCAATCCGCTTAACATCAACCCGCTGAAGGATCTCATCGAGCGCTTTGTCGATTTCGACGGCCTGCGCGCCGATCCGCGGCAGATTTTTATCGCCGCGACCAATGTTCAGACCGGAAGCCTGCATATTTTTCCGCACGACAAGATTTCGGCCGAGGCCGTGATGGCGTCGGCCTGCCTGCCCGCACTGTTCCGCGCCGTGGAAATCGACGGCGTACCCTATTGGGACGGCGGCTATGTCGGCAATCCGGTGATCTATCCGTTCTTCCGCTCGACCGGTACCGACGACGTCGTGATCGTCCAGATCAATCCGCTTGAGCGCAAAAGCGTGCCGCACAGCAATCACGAGATCGCCGGCCGCGTGAACGAAATCACCTTCAACTCGGCGCTGACGGCAGAACTGCGCGGCGTCGAGTTCGTCAACAGGATGATCGATCAGGGCCGCCTGCCGCTCGGCGACGGCCCGGACAAATATCGCCGCATCAACGTGCACCGCATCGTGCTCGACGGTTTGAGCGAGCAAAACGCCGCGTCCAGCAAATTGCGCAACGATTTCCAGTCGCTGGAGCTGCTGCGCAAAATGGGCAAGAGGTCAGCGCGGCGCTTCCTCGACGCGCATTTCGACGACATCGGCGTCAAAAGCAGCATCGACATCCCGGCCGAGGCCGACGCGTAGCGGCGGCGATCGGCGCGCCGCTACGCCCTATTTCTTCTTTTGCACCGTCACGCCCGCCCGCTTCTCGACCGTCTGCACGATCGTCGTGAAGTCCTTGTCGGCGCCCATCTCGCTCGCCGTCCGCTCCCACAACGATGCGACCATGCCCATCATGTCGGTTGGCACGCCGAGCGCCTTGGCCTCCTGAAGGCAGAGCCGCACATCCTTAAGCATCAGTGCGGTGGCGAAACCGGCGTCGAAGGTGCGCGGCAGAATGTTGTTGGGAAACTTGCCGCTCGAGGCCGTCGTGCGGCCCGAACCGGCATTGATGACGTCGAGCATCAGCGCCGGATCGATACCCGCTTTCACACCCATGACGATCGCTTCGGAAGTCGCGGCCATCGACGACGCCGACAGGAAATTATTGGCGAGCTTCACGGTCTGCGCCATGCCGGGCTGGTGGCCGACGACGAAGACGGTGCCGAACACCGACAGCGCATCCTTCACCACATCGATGTCGGGCTGCGGACCGGACACCATCACAGCGAGCGTACCCTTGATGGCGCCGGCCACGCCGCCGCTGACGGGCGAATCGACCTGCGCGATGTTCTTCTTCTTGAGTTCCGCGGCGATCTCGGCAGCAACGCCCGGACCGGTCGTCGACAGATCGATGAAGCGCTTGATCTTCTTGCCGTGAATGACGCCACCTTCGCCGGTCGCGACCTTCTTGACGATGTGGGGCTCCGGCAGGCTGGCCATGACCGTCTCGACGCGGTCGGCAACGTCCTGCGGCGACGAGGCCAGCTTGGCGCCGAGCGCGACCAACGGCGCGACGGCATCGTTACGCGTGTCGTAGATGATCAACGAATGTCCGGCGGCAATGAGCCGTTTCGCCATCGGCTGACCCATCATGCCGACGCCGATAATTCCGATTTCCATGGTGTCCCGTCCCTTTGAATTTTTTGTTCTTGTCATTCCGGACGCTGCGAAAGCGGCGATCCGGAGTCCAGCTCTTGTCTTGCCGCCCTGGATTCCGGGCTCGCGAGCTTACGCTCGCGCCCCGGAATGACAGTCGAGGGTTGAACCTTGCCCGACCACGGCAGCGCCGTCACCGGGGCCGCTGGCAGCCGGGCTCCTTTTAGCCCAAAGGCTTATTGAACTTATTATAAGCTAGCTTATTATAAGGATAGTCCGAAAGAGGCCGTGCCGTGTCCAAAATGCCGATCAAGCGAGAAATCGCTTTTACAATCAAAGATGTATCCCGAATGATGGGAACCTATGCCGACCAGCAGGGCCGGGTGTTTGGCATCTCGCGCGCGCAGTGGACCGTGCTGGTGCGCCTGGAGCGGACCGAAGGCCTGAAGCAATCGGAACTCGCCGAAATCCTCGATCTGCAGCCGATTTCGCTGACCCGCCTGCTCGACCGCCTCGACGAAAACGGCCTGATCGAACGGCGCGCCGATCCGAACGATCGGCGGGTCAACCGGTTGTATCTCAAGCCGGCGGCCCGGCCGCTGCTCGATGAACTGGCCACGTTAAGCGAATCCCTGATGGCGACCGTTCTGGAAGGCATCGAACCCGAAGCGATGGAGCGCATGCTGCGCGACCTCGGGCGGATCAAAGACAATCTGCGCGCGGCGATCGCGCGCAACGCTTCTCAACAACAAGCTGCGAACGGTTGAACGCCATGAGTGAGAAAACCCTGAAGGTCGTCCCCGCGCCGGAATCCAAAACGTCGCCCGACGCCACCACCGAAGCGCCCACCCAGTCTGGTGGATTCACGCGGCCGCGCGGCAAACGTCTGCGCAACATTCTGCTGATCGGCATTCCCGTGCTCGCCGTCATTGTCGGCGGCGGCATCTACCTCATGGGCGGCCGATACGTCTCGACCGACAACGCCTATGTGGGCGCGCAGAAGGTGCTGATCACGCCTGACATTTCCGGCAAGGTGCTCAAGGTTGAAGTGAAGGAAGGCCAGCACGTCAAGGCGGGCGATATCCTGCTCTCGCTCGACTCGCAGCCGTATCAACTCGCGCTCGACCAGGCCAAGGCCAAGCTGACCCTGGCGAAGGTCGACTATGAAAAGATGAAAACCAATCTGACCGCGCTGACGTCGATGTCCGACCTCGGCAAGAAAAGCGTAGATCTCAAGCAGCGTGATGTCGACCGCAAGAACAAACTGTTCAGTTCGCAGGCAGGCTCACAGGCCGATCTCGACACCGCTGTCGGCGCTCTCGTCACCGCTCAGCAGCTCGAGCAATTTACCGAACAGCAGCGTGACACCAATTTGAGCCAGTTGCTCGGCGACCCGAACCTGCCGCTCGAAAAATTCCCGGAATACGCCCAGGCCAAGGCTGCGCTCGACAACGCCCAGCGCGACCTCGACCATACCACGTTGCGCGCGCCGATCGCCGGCACGGCAACGCAGGTCGACAACATCCAGCTTGGCCGTTTTGTCGCCGCCGGCGGGCCGATCCTGAGCGTCATCGACGATCAGGCGCCGTGGGTCGATGCCAACCCGAAGGAAACCGACATCACCTATCTGCGCGTCGGCCAGAAAGTGTCGCTCGATGTCGACAGCTTCCCGAACCACACCTTTAAAGGCACAGTCATCGCGGTCAGCCCCGGCACCGGCGCGCAGTTCTCGATCCTGCCGGCGCAAAACGCGACCGGTAACTGGGTCAAGGTCGTGCAGCGCGTTCCAGTCCGCATCGCCTTCGACAAGAACGAAGACCTCCGCCTGCTGCGTTCGGGCATGAGCGTGAATGTCGAGATCGACACCGGCCACAGCCGCATTCCCGGCATGTCGGCGGCACTCGCCGAAACGCGATGAGCGACGCAGCCGTCTCCGGCGTTGGATCGACACTGTCGCCGAAAACGCGGCGGCTGTTCATCACGATCTGCGCCATGACGGCGACGATCATGCAGGCGCTGGACACGACGATTGCCAACGTCGCCCTTCCCTATATGCAGGGCTCGCTGTCGGCCTCGCTCGACCAGATCAACTGGGTGCTGACGTCCTACATCGTCGCCGCCGCCATCATGACGGCGCCGGTCGGCTGGCTCGCCGACCGTTTCGGCCGCAAGCATGTCTTCATCGCTTGCGTCGCCGGCTTTACCGTGGCGTCGCTGCTGTGCGCGCTGGCAAAGAACATCGAACAAATGGTGCTGTTCCGCCTGATGCAAGGTATGGCCGGCGCCGCGCTGGTGCCGCTGTCACAGTCGGTGCTGCTCGATTCGTATTCGGTCGAGGAACGCAGCTCGGCGATGGCCATCTGGGGCGTCGGCGTTATGCTCGGCCCGATCATGGGCCCAACTATCGGCGCATGGCTGACCGACAATTACTCCTGGCATTGGGTGTTTTTAATCAACCTGCCGATCGGCATCGCCACGGTGATCGGCATGTTTCTGTTCATGCACGAGAGCAAGCAGCAGGCGCACCTGCGCTTCGACTGGTTCGGCTTCATCGCGCTTGCCGTCGGTATCGGCTCGCTGCAAATGCTGCTCGACCGCGGCGAACAGATCGGCTGGTTCGATGCGTCCGAAGCATGGGTCGAGACGATCATCTCGGCCGTCGGCTTCTACTATTTCTTCGCGCATTCGCTGACGACAAACGAGCCGTTCGTGCGCTTCGAAATGTTCAAGGATCGCAACTTCGTCTCCGGCTGCGTGTTCATGCTGGTCATCGGCGTGGTGCTGTTCGGCACCATGGCGCTGGTGACGCCCTTCATGCAGAATTTGCTCGGCTATCCGATCCAGACCGCCGGCTTTCTGCTGGGCTCGCGCGGCGTCGGTACGTTGCTGACCATGATGGCGGCGCCACGCCTGATGAAATTGATCCAGCCGCGTTATCTTATTCTGACCGGTCTGCTCATCACCGCAGCGACTCTCTACGAAATGAGCGGCTGGAACCTCGACGTCAGCCAGTCGACCATTGTCGTCACCAGCATCGCGCAAGGCGTTGGCCTTGGGCTGTTGTTTGTGCCGGTCACCTCGGTCGCCTTCTCGACGCTGCCGGGCACCATGCGTAACGGCGCGACCTCGATGACGACTCTCCTCCGCAACATTGGATCGTCGATTGGAATTTCGATGGTGATTGCGCAGCTCACCAGTACGACGACCATCATGCATGCGCGGCTCGGCGAGAGTGTGACGCCGTTCAATAATGCCCTGCAGATGCCGGATGTCGCCAGCGCCCTCAACCTCACCACCGACACCGGCCGCGCAACGATGGATGGCATCATCACCCAGCAGGCCGCTTTGATAGCCTATCTGAATGACTTCAAGGTGCTGATGGTGCTGACGTTGCTGATGGTGCCGCTGGTCATGCTCATCGGCAATGTGCCGCGGCCTGCCCCCGGTGCGCCGAAACAGGAAGACGCCGTCCACGCGATGGACTAAACGTCGTCGCCCTGCGGGGCGCGCTGCGGAGCAGCGCGCCTCGATGGGCGACGACATGGGCCGTGTATCCTTCGGGGCGCGCAGAAACGCGCACCTCAGGATGACGGGGTAGCAAACTCCTTCCTCACCTTCTCAGTATGCTCGCCGAGCGCGGGCACCGCGCCATAGCTCCGCGCTTTGCCTGCCCAGAGCGGCGCGGGCGACGGCAGATTGACAGGGCCGTTCGGCGTCTCGACCGTGATCCGCCGCAGATGCGGATGGGCCGCCAGTTCGGCCGGCCCGTTAACCCGGGCAAAGGCGATATCGGCCTTCGTCAACCGCGCGATCAGGTCGTCGGCGGTCAGCGCGCCAAACGCCTTCGCAACCTTGCCGTCTGTAACGTCCCGGCGTTTGACGCGCTCGACATTGGTGGCGAAGTCCGGATCGGCGGCGAGAGCTGTGTCGTCCATGACGTCGGCGGCAAGGATGCGCCACTCGCGGTCGTTCTGAATCGAAATGAGAATGTCGACGCCGTCGCGCGTCACAAAGACGCCGTAGGGCGAGATCGATGTGTGCGCGAGACCCATGCGCTTCGGCGGCTTGCCGCCTTCGTGCTGCAGCAGCGGTACCGTCATCCAGTCCGCCATGCCGTCGAACATCGAGATTGAAATCTCGGCGCCCTCACCCGTGCGGCCCCGTGCGATTAAGGCTTCGAGGATCGACTCGTACGCATTGAGACCCGCGGCGATATCGACAATCGACACGCCGACGCGCGCCGCCGTCTCTGGTCCACCTGTGACGGAAGCTACGCCGGATTCGGCTTGGATCAGAAGATCATAGGCCTTGCGCTGCGCGAACGGTCCCGTCTCGCCGTAGCCCGACACCGAGCAGCAGATCAGCCGGGGGTAGTCTTTGCGCAGGCGCGCCACCGGAAATCCGAGCTTGGCCAGCGCGCCGGGCTTGAGATTCTGGATGAAGACATCGGCTTTGGCGATCATCGCTTCCAGCAATGTCTTGTCATCGGGCTTGGCGAGATCGAGCGCGACCGATTCCTTGCCGCGGTTGAGCCAGATGAAATACGACGCCTGTCCTTTGGCGACGTCATCGTATCCGCGGGCGAAGTCGCCCTCCGGCCGCTCGACCTTGATCACGCGCGCCCCGGCGTCCGCCAGCTTGCAAGTGCAATGCGGAACAGCGACGGCCTGCTCCACCGCAACGACCAGCAGTCCTTCGAGCGGCAACGCCATGTCAGTACGAACGCGGCAATCCGAGCACGTGCTCGGCGACGTATGACAAGATCATGTTGGTCGAGATCGGCGCCACCTGATACAGCCGCGTTTCGCGGAACTTGCGCTCGACGTCGTATTCCTCGGCGAAGCCGAAACCGCCGAACGTCTGCACGCACATATCGGCGGCGAACCAGGACGCATCGGCCGCCAGCAGCTTGGCCATATTGGCCTCCGGACCGATCTCTTCGCCCGCTTCATATTTCCGCGCCGCCTCATGCACCATGAGTTCGGCGGCCCGCATCTGGGCGTAGGCCCGGGCGATGGGAAATTGCACGCCCTGATTCTGGCCGATGGCGCGGCCGAACAGCTCGCGTTCCTTGGCATAGGCCGTCGCCTTGGCGATGAACCATTTGGCGTCGCCGATG
>CAIYTE010000027.1 GCA_903929045.1 uncultured Hyphomicrobiales bacterium | reverse complement strand
GGCGGCTTGTCGAGCCCGGCCGGCGAGAAGGTGAAAACCTCGACGCCTTTGTCGGTGACGCCGACGGTGTGCTCGAACTGCGCCGACAGCGAGCGGTCGCGGGTCACCGCGGTCCAGCCGTCGGACAGCACCTTCACATGCGGGCGGCCGAGATTGATCATCGGCTCGACGGTGAAGAACATGCCCGGCTTGAGCACGATACCTTCGCCGGCGCGGCCGACATGGACGATGTTCGGCTCGTCGTGGAACAGCTTGCCGAGGCCGTGGCCGCAGAAGTCGCGCACCACGCTCATGTGCTGCGCTTCGACGAAACTCTGGATGGCGGCGCCGATATCGCCGGTGGTCGAGCCCGGCTTGATGGTGGCGATGCCGCGCATCATGGCGTCATGCGTCACTTCAATCAGCCGTTCGGCGCGGCGCGGGATCTCGCCGATGGCATACATGCGGCTGGTGTCGCCGTGCCAGCCGTCGAGAATGAGCGTGACGTCGACATTGACGATGTCGCCGTCCTTCATCGGCTTGTCCGACGGAATGCCGTGACAGACGACGTGGTTCAGCGAGGTGCAGGTCGACTTCTTGTACCCGCGATACATCAGCGTCGCCGGCAGCGCGTTGTTGTCCATCGCGAAGTCGTAGACGAGCTTGTCCAGCCGGTCGGTCGGCACGCCCGGCTTGATGTAATCCGTGAGCATGTCGAGACAGTGCGCGACGAGTTGCCCGGCCTTGCGCATGCCGGCGAAGGCAGCGGGTCCGTGAATCTTGATCTGGCCGGTTTTACGATGAGGCGCCACAGCTGCGTCGATATAGGTCATGGGCCCAATTTAGGGATTGGGGCCGGGGCGGGCAAGTTACGAATAAAACGATCCATTGTGACACCGAAACCCAGCTTAATTGGCGATTTTACCGCCCAATTCGTCGTCGATATGGACGCGCACGATGTCGTCGAAGGTCGCCTCGGCGGTGAAACCGAGGGCCGCGGCGCGCTTGGCCTCGAACCGTTCCGGCCAGCCGCTGACAATGCGCACGACCAGCGCGTCCGGTTCGCGGCGGATGCGCGCGGCGACTTTGGAACCGGCGATGCGGGTCAGCGAGTCGATCTGTTCGGCCACGGTGCAGCAAACGCCGGGCATCGACAGATTGATGCGGGGCCCGAGCTGTTCCCGCGTCAGTTCCGCGGCGTGCAGCAGAAAGCCGACCGCCGATCGCGGGCTGGCATGGGTGTGGCGCACCGTGTCGGCGACCGGCAGCACGGCTTCCTGACCGGCGAGCGGTTCGCGGATGATGCTGGAGAAGAAACCGGACGCGGCTTTGTTCGGCTTGCCGGGGCGCACGCAAATCGTCGGCAGGCGAATGCCGACGCCGTCGAGGATGCCGCGGCGCGTGTAGTCCGAGAGCATCAATTCGCTCATCGCTTTCTGCGTGCCGTAGGAGGTGAGCGGCGTCAGATGAAATTCGTCGGGAATGGCGTGCGGGAAGGGCGCGCCGAACACCGCGATCGACGAGGTGAAGATGGCCTTCGGCTTGTAGCCGTCGCCGACGGCGCGGATCGCTTCGAGCAGCGCACGCGTGCCGTCGAGATTGACGTGATAGCCCTTTTCGAGATCGGTCTCGGCCTCGCCGGAAACGACGCCGGCGAGATGGAAGATGACGTCGGGACGTTCTTCAAGCGCCTTGGCGGCAACGCCGGGTGCGGCGAGATCGGCGGCGCGCGTTTTAACGTGATCGGAAAATCCGGCCGGCCGCGTGGGCTGGACAATGTCGATCAATGTCAGCTTCTCGATGATGTGGTCGCCGAGCGCGCGGTCGATCACCAGCCGGTCCGTGAGCTTGCGGCCGATCATGCCGGCCGCTCCCGTGATCAGGACATGCATCGCCTTCTCCCTGTCAGGCGCGCGATTGCGTGATCACGCGCTCTTTTGTTCGTCCGCCGGCTCGAAGCGATCGACCTTGCGCAGCGCCGGGAACAGTCCCATCCAGATGCCCGCGATCAACAGCGAGCCGACGCCGCCGATCACCACGGAGGCTACCGCGCCAAACCATGAGGCGACCAGCCCGGATTCAAACTCGCCGAGCGTATTCGACGACCCGACCAGGAAGTAATTGATGGCGCTGACCCGGCCGCGCTTTTCGTCCGGGGTCTCGATCTGCACGATGGAAAAGCGGATGACGACGCTGATGGCGTCGACTGCGCCGAGGCAGGCCAAGGCCACCAGCGACAGCGGGAACCAGGTCGACAGGCCGAACACGACGGTGATGGCGCCGTAGAGCGCGACCACGGTGAACATCTTGATGCCAATGTGCCGCTCGACCGGGTAGTACGACATCCACAGCGCCATGCCGAGCGCGCCGACGGCCGGGGCCGAACGCAGCAGGCCGAGACCGATAGGGCCGACCGCGAGAATATCGCGGGCGAAAATCGGCAGCAGCGCGGTGGTGCCGGCCAGCAGCATGACGAACAGATCCAGCGTAATGACGCCGAGAAGCCGCGGCCGCACCCAGACATATTCGAAGCCGGCCGTCACCGAGGCAAAGGTCACGGGCTCACGCTTGGCGGCCGGGATCGTTTTGATCTGCACGAAGCTGATGAGGGTGATCGAAATCGTGAAGAAGATGAAACAGACGACGGTCACGATCACCGGGCTGATCGTGTAGAGCAGGCCGCCGAGCGCCGGGCCGCAGATCACCGCGCTCTGGTTGGCGGACGTCCAGGCGGCGATGGCGCGCGAGATCATGTTGGTCGGCACCAAAGTCGACGCCAAGGTGTGCGCGGTCGGCATTTCGAAGGCGCGGGCGCAGCCGATCAGCAGCACACAGCCGAACAGCAATTCGCGCGACAGCGCGCCGGTGCTGAAGGCATAGGTCAGTATCACCGCGACAATGACGTAGATGCTCTGCGCGCCGCGCACGATGGTGCGGCGGTCGTAGCGGTCGGCGGCGTGGCCGACGACCAGCGTGAACAGCACCGAGGGGATAAACTGGATCAGGCCGATATAGCCGAGATCGAGCGCGTTGTTGGTCAGCGCATAGACCTGCCAGCCGATGGTGATGGCGGTCATGTGATAGCCCATCGTGGCGCTCAGCCGCGCCAGCCAGAACAGCACGAACGGCCTCTGCTTCATCAGGCTCAGTTCGACGACGGGCCGCTGCTCGGCGACGTCGCTCATGCCGGCGCGCCGTTGAGGTGGCGCAGGCTGACGATCTGCCGGCCTTCGGCGGCGAAATTCTCCGGCGCCAGCCAGCGTTCGAAGTTCGCCTTGCGCTGCGGCCATTCGCTGTCGAGCATCGAGAAATAAGCGTTGTCGCGGTTGCGGCCTTTGGCGATCAGATGCTGCCGCAGCACGCCCTCGTGGACGAAGCCGTAGCGCAAGGCCGCGCTCCATGACGGGGCATTCAGCGCGTTGCATTTCCATTCGTAGCGGCGATAGCCGAGGGTTTCGAACGCGTATGTCGCCAGCAGATACTGTGCCTCGGTGCCGAGCAGCGTCCGCTGCAGCGCTGGAGAGTAAAGCACGTGGCCGACTTCGATGACGCGCATCGCCGGCCGGATTTCCATCAAGGTGAAATAGCCGACGGCCTGCCCGTTATTGTCGATGATTGCGTAAGCGTAAGGGTCCGTTGCCGCTGCGCGCTTGGCGATGAAGGCCGCGAATTCGTTTGCGTCTGAAAACGGCCCGTCGGTCGAGATATAGGTCCACACCGCGGGATGACCGGCGAAGACCTTCCAGAGCGGTGCGGCGTGTTGCGCGATAAGCTTTTCAATGCGGCCATGGCGGCCCTGCAGCGTCACGGGTCCGGGGAGTTGCGCCGGTGTGGCGTCGACCGGCACAACCGACCGGTTGCCCGGTGAGAGGATCGCGATGCTCGCTCACGTTTCTTTCCGCGCCTTCTGGAAAAAGCCGTTGAGCTCGGCATTGGTGATGACGCCGGCGAAGCTGGTGAAGGTGCCGTTCTCGGCGATCTCGTGCGCCGATTTGATGAAGGCGTTCATGGCGACGCGCGCCAGGGTGCCGCCGACGCTGATGCGGCGCACGCCCATATTGGCGAGATCCGTCACCGTGAAGCCGAAGGCGTTGCTGTTGAGAAAATTGATTGGCTTGGGGCCGACGGCTTTCACCGTGGCTTCGATCTGCTCGCGCGTCTTGATGCCGGGCGAATAGAGACAATCGGCGCCGGCATCGGCGAAGGCTTTCAGCCGCTTGACGGTCTCGTCGAGATCGGGGCGGCCGCGGATGAAGCCTTCGGTGCGCGCGGTGAACACGACGTCGCAGCCGCTGGCGTCGATGGCCTTGCGGGTGGCTTTGATGCGCGCCAGTGCGGTGTCGAAATTATACAGCGGATTGGCGTCGTTGCCGGTGGCGTCCTCGATCGACAGGCCGGCGACGCCGGTCTCGATGCAGCGCGCGACATTTTCGGCGAGCTTGCCGAGGTCATCGGCATAGCCGTTTTCAAAATCGGCGTTCAGCGGCAGGGCAGTGGCGGCGGCCAATTCCGTAAAGTGTGCCAGCACCTGGTCGCAGGTATGCGCGCCGTCGGGCAGTCCTTCCGCATGGGCAAAGCCCGCACTGGTCGTCGCCAGCGCCTTGAAGCCGAGGCCTTCGAGATAGCGGGCGCTGCCGACGTGCCACGGATTGGGGATGACGAAACAGCCGTTGTCATGGAGCGAGCGAAAGACGGCGCGTTTATTAGCAGGGCTCATGGCAGAACTCTTCATTCCAAGGATCGGTCCTATCTAGCTGACTTTGTCCACTCTGCGTATTCGCGGGACACGGCTTTTGCTGCGTTCTCCACGCTGTCGCGGAACCAGTTCTTGTTCTTTCGGATCACGGCCAGATGCTTCGCGACCGCGGCGCGGCGGCCCGGTTCGCTGAGATGCGCGGCGGCGAGATCGCGGCCCATGGCCCAGAGAATATCGGGATTGAGCAGTTCGGGCTGCGCGGCGAGATCGACCTTGTGGTTGTTCGGCGACAGCCGCCGCACCAGCAGCGTGCCCGAGACATTGTACCAGGGATCGGGCGAGCGATGCGCGCCGCCGGCGATTTCGAGCAGCCGGAACGCCGCCGGCCCGCCCTGGGCCCGGACCCAGCCGGACGCCGCCAGCGCCTTGCCTTCGCGCAGCAGCGGGCCGTTGCGCCAGCTGCCATAGGCGACCCAGCGCGGCCGGCCGAGACTGCCCGTGCCGGCGGTGCGCTGCCAGTAGTCCAGCGGCATCGGCTCGGGCAATGCCGCCGCGAACAGTTTGCGCCACGGCGGCTTCGGCTTCTTCTTGTCGGCGAGGGCCTGGGTGTGCGCCGCGCCGATCTTGTCCCAGAACCTGGCGCGCTCGGCTTCCGTGACGACGAACCGCTTGCGCATCTTCACGTGATCGCGGTCGAGAATGCAGGCGCGGGGCGCGTCGATGCCGCGCGCGTAACCGTCGAACACATTCTTGCAGATCACCGACAAGGACAGTCCGTCGCGGCGGCCGGCGAGCACCGCGCTGGCCGCCAGCCGGATGACGTCGAGGATGTAGGGCATCTCGGCGGCTTCGTCGTAATCGTTGATGCCCCAGACGACGCGGCCTTCGCGGTCGCGCCAGGTGCCGAAGTTTTCCAGATGGATATCGCCGACCGCGAGCAGGGCGGGCGCGGTCGCGGCATCGGGACAGATATCGAGGATGGTCTCGGCCCAGCGCCAATAGGTGGCGCGCAGGAAGCTGAAGGCGCTGTCCGTCATCTTCTTGTGCTTGCGCACGAGGTCGGGTTTGACGAACTCGCCCTTGAGCTGGGCGATCAGCCACGCTTCATATTGCCGGTTGGCGGCGACGATGCCCATGAATGCGTTTCCGGAACCCTGAATTTTTTCAAAGCATGCGCTTTTCTGGGCGGCATTGGCAATCGGGGATCGGGCAAGCCACGCATGCAAAGCTGAGCACTGGCGGTTCGCGCCGCGTTGCGCCAATGTCCCGCAAAACAACGAAACGCGCCGGAGGAATGCCCGTGGACAGTGTCGATTTCGATGCCCTTGAACACCAGGCGCACGCCGAGATGCTGCCGGCGTCGATGGCGTTTTGCGCCGCCGGCGCCGACGACGAAATCAGCGTCACGGAAAACATTACCGCCTGGCGCGCCATGCGGCTGCGGCCGCGCGTGCTGCGCAGCGTCGAGAACGTCGATACCAGCGTGACGCTGCTCGGGCAGACATCGCCGACCCCCATTCTGGTGGCGCCGACCGGACGTCATAAATTGTTTCATCCGCAGGGAGAGGCGGCGACCGCGCGCGGCGCGGCCATGGCCGGCGTGCCCTATTGCATGGCGAGCAACTCCAACATTCTGATCGAGGACGTCGCCAAGGAGCGCAAGACAGCGCCGCAATGGTTTCAGCTGTACTACTGGCCGAACCGCGCCGAAGTCGAAGCCCTGATCGACCGATTGCACGCCAATGGCTTCACGGCGCTGGTGCTGACGGTCGACGCGCCGGTCGGCGGCTGGTCGCCGCGCGCCGCGCGCCTGCAGCACGAACCGTCGCCGGACATTCTTAACATCAACATGCCGGGGCAGCCGATGGCGCGCACCGCCTATCATCCCGACTTCGCCGGCAAGGTCGTGTTTCCCGCGACATGGGGTGAGCTGGAATGGCTGGTGAAGCGCTCGCCGATGCCGGTGCTGGTGAAAGGCGTGTTGCGCGCCGATGACGCCGTGGCCTGCGCCGAACACGGCGCCAAGGGGATCATCGTGTCCAATCACGGCGGCCGGCATATCGACACCACGGTGACGACGGCGGCCGCGATCGAGGAGATCGCCTCGGCGGTGGCGGGCAAGGCCGAGGTCTATGTCGACGGCGGCATCCGCCGCGGCACCGACATTCTCAAAGCGTTGTCGCTCGGCGCGCGCGCGGTGCTGGTCGGCCGCCCGGCGATCTGGGGCCTGACCATGAACGGCGCCGACGGCGTGCGCGATGTGCTCGAACATCTGCGAGTCGAGCTGGTGCGCGCCATGCAGTTGACCGGCACGGCGAGCCTTAAGGACATCACGCGCGATCTCGTGGCGTAACGCGCGCACCGGATCGCGTTGATTTTCTCCCGCTAATCGGGTGAACTGCGCCGCAAGAAAAGCGGCCGCAGCGCCGGTTGCCCCGGAGAATGTGCATGCTCAAGACAGTCGCGGCTTTCGACCGCATCGGCGAGGAAAACGCATTCGCGGTGCTCGCCCGCGCCAACGCGCTGGCGGCGCAGGGCCGCGATATCATCAGCCTCGGCATCGGCCAGCCCGACTTCCGCACGCCGGAATTCATCGTCGAGGCGGCGATCAAGGCGTTGCGCGACGGCCATCACGGCTACACCGCGGCCAACGGCATTCCGCCGCTGCGCGAGGCCGTCGCCGCCGATCTGCACAAGCGCCACAAGGTCGAGGTCTCGCCCGACAATGTGATGATCATGCCCGGCGGCAAGCCGACGATGTTCATGTCGATCCTGATGTTCGGCGAGCCGGGCGTCGAGATCATGTATCCCGATCCGGGCTTTCCGATTTATCGCTCCATGATCGAGTTCACCGGCGCTGAGCCGATCCCGGTGCCGATCCGGGAGGAAAACGGCTTTGCCTTCTCGGCGGAAGAAACGCTGAAGCTGATCACCCCGAAGACGCGGCTCATCATCATCAATTCGCCGGCCAATCCGACCGGCGGCGTCACGCCCAAGAGCGAAGTCGACAAGCTCGTCGCCGGTCTGGAGAAGTGGCCGAACGTCGCCATCATGTCGGACGAGATCTACGACCACATGGTCTATGACGGCGAGAAGCATGTCTGCCTGTTGTCGTATCCGTCGATCCGCGACCGGCTGATCCTGCTCAATGGCTGGTCGAAGACCTACGCCATGACCGGCTGGCGTCTCGGCTACGCGATATTCCCCGGCAAGCTTTACGACTATGCGCGCAAGCTCGCGGTCAACCTGCATTCCTGCGTCAACGCCTCGGCGCAGTTCGCGGGGCTCGCCGCGCTTACCGGGCCGCAGGATGAAGTCGCGTCGATGATCGCGGAGTTCGACAAGCGCCGCAACGTCGTGGTCGACGGGCTCAACAAATTGCCCGGCGTGTCCTGCGTGGTGCCGAAGGGCGCGTTCTATGCGTTTCCCAACATCAAGCGCACCGGCTGGAAGGCCAAGGATCTGGCGACAACGCTGCTCAACGAAACCGGTGTCGTCACCATCGGCGGTCCGGATTTCGGCATTCTCGGCGAGGGCTACATCCGCCTGAGCTACGCCAATTCGACCGAGAACATCCTCAAAGCGCTCGGGCGGATGAACGAGTTTTTGTCGACACGGAAGGCGGCTTAGTTTCTTCCTTTCCCTCTCCCCACTGGGGGAGAGGGTGGTCCGGCCAAAGGCCGGACCGGGTGAGGGGGCATGGTCAAGTACGAGCGCCCAAAAAACGGGTATGGCGGGCCGCCGCCTGTTTGCTATATTCCAGAGATGACGAGCAAACTGAAAGACGTAATGACGCGAGCCGAGTCCTGGCCGGAAGAGGCTCAGGATGAGCTTGCTGAAATTGCTCGTGAGATTGAAACCGCGCTTCAGGGCGGCGCCTACCACCCGTCGTCCGAAGAGCTCGCAGGTATAGAGCGGGGCCTTGAAGACGCGCGTCAAGGTCGCTTTGCTACCGCGGCGGAGATCGAAGCGGTGTTTGCCAAACATCGCCCATGAGGGTCGTCTATACCGCTGGAGCCGGGCGGGACCTCGATGAAATTCTTGCGTTTATAGCTTCTCACTATCCTACAGTATTTTCCGCGTTCGAAGATCGGTTGCGTCTGGCCGAACGGCGCATTTCAACGTGGCCTGAAAGTGCCCCGCTCGTCGGCATGCATCGCGATATTCGCGTGCTGACTTTGCTTCCTTATCCGTACAGACTTTTCTATCGTGTTCGCGAGAATGAAATTGAGGTCCTGTACGTGCATCATGCTGCGCGGCAAGACCCTTGGGGTGGCGAAGAAACCTAACTCCTGAACGGGCCCTTGCCGGCGTCGCGGGGCAGCGGTGAGTCCGGTTCATCCTTGCCGGGATCGGGTTCGTCTTCGTGCGTCTCGGGTTTGATGTTCGCCAGTTCGTAGATGACGCGGGCCGGGCCCGGCTTGGCGATTTTCGCGCCCTGCTGGTCGAGCGCATCCCACAGCGCCAGCAGCACGTCGCTTTTGACATTGGCGACGCCCGATGCCGGATCGGTGATCCAGAACCACAGCTCGAATTCCAGCGCGCTGGCGCCGAAGGCCGACAGCATGCAGCTCGGCATCGGCTTCTTCGCCACGCGTTCGATGCTTTGCGCAGCGGCGACGGCGGCTTCCTGCACGCGGCGCGGATCGCTGTCATAGGTGGTGTTGAATTTCACCGACAGCCGCACAAGGTTGCTTGAATAGGTCCAGTTGGCGACGCGTTGCGTGATGAAGTCTTCGTTCGGGATCAGATATTCGCGGCCGTCGCGCGTATCGACCGAGGTGTAACGCGCGCCCATATTGCCGACGCGGCCGAAATGATCGCCAACCGAAATCACGTCGCCCGGTTTGATCGACTTGTCGGCGAGCAGGATGATGCCGCTGACCAGGTTCGACACGATCTTCTGCAAACCGAAACCGAGACCGACACCGACGGCGCCGGAGAACAGGGCGAGCACCGAGAGATCGATGCCCATCGAATTGAGCGCGATGACGACGGCCAGAATGATCAGCACGATGCGGATCAGTTTGGTGATCAGCACCTGGATCGACGGCGTCAGGTCGGTGAAGCTCTGCACCCGCTTGTCGAGGAAATTGCCGAGCGCATTGGCGCCCCACAAGGTGATGAGCAAGAGCGCCGTGGTCTTGAGCAGCAGCAACGGCGACAGCCGCAGGCCACCGACCATCACCGACGGCGAATCGAGGCTCGCGGTCACCGGATCGAGCAGGCGCAGGATGCTCAGCGCCGCGATGGTCCAGGCCGTCACCGTGACGACGCGATTGACGAAGCGGTTGTGAATGACGCCGGCGGCGATGTTGATGATCACCCAGGCGGTGGTCAGGCTGATGGCGACGCCGAGCAGATAGGTGCGCGGGTTGATGACGTCGGCGCGCAACGCGGCGCGGATCGCCATCATGACAAAGATGAAGGCGATCGGCGCCAGATAGTCGACAAAAGCGCGCACCGCGATGCGCAGATAGGGCGGCCAGCCCATCGTCAGGCTGACCAGATCGACGCGGCGGCGGAACGACAGGGCGATGCCGAGCGCCATCAGCACGGCAAGGCCGATCAGGCCCAACTGGATGGGCAGCCACAGCGATGTCAGCTCGGTGCGCAAGGTATGCCGCGCGGCCTCGAGGAACGACGCCAGGGTCTCGTTAAAATCGGTAAAATCCATGCGTTATTCCGCTCGTCGAGAAGGCCCGCATATGACTATGATTCGGGCAACAAGGCACGTCTTCCCCAACGTCCCCAAAGAGGTTGGTGGTGGCGTAATGCGGCAACGAAAAGGCCTTTGAAGGTCAATAAAGCGTAATTGGGAAGGAACCAGCATGGCTCAGCTTTCGGACGAACAGCGGATGATGCGGCAGAGCTGCCGCGATTTTGTCGACGATGTGGTGCTGCCCTTCGTCAAGCAGAACTGGAAGCAGGAATGGTCGATGGAGCCGGAAGGGCGGCTGCCGGCGTCCATTCTCGACAGCGCCGACAAGATCGGCATCCGCACTCTGGGCGTACCGGAGGAATTCGGCGGCGTCGAGCTGGAGAAGGGCACCGAGGTCGCGACCTTCGCCATGATCTCGGAGGAAATCGCGCGTGGTGACTCCGGTCTCGCCGACAAGCTGGTGCAGAACTGGAAGGTGTCGGTGCTGCTGCGGCAACTGGCGCCGCGGCCGCTGCAGGAGAAATGGTTCAAGCGCCTCGTCGACGACCCGCAATTCCTGCTGGCGCATTGTCTGACCGAGCCGCGCGGCGCCTCCGACCGCTGGCTGCCCTACAACGTGCCGGAAGCCGCGATGCAGACCAAGGCGGTGAAGACCGATGGCGGCTGGATCGTAAACGGCCGCAAGCAGTTCATCTCCAACGGCTACGATGCCGGACTCTACGTCGTCTATGCCAACACCAATCCCAAGGTGGGGATGCAGCAGGGCACTTCATCGTTCCTGGTGCCGCGCGACACCAAGGGGTTCTCGGTGGCGCGCTGCAACGAAACGCTTGGCTGCCGTTACATGAACAACGGCGAAGTGGCGTTCGAGGACATGTTCGTGCCGGACGATCACGTGCTGGCGGAAGGCGACGCGCTCGGCAAGGCCGGCGTCTATTTCCGTCCCGGCAAGATCATCCAGGCGGCGAAGAATCTCGGTGTCGGCGTGCGCGCTTTCGAAGCGACGTCGGAATACGTGCAGAATTACGTGCAGGGCGGCCGCATTCTGATCAAGCATCAGGCGGTGGCGCTGCGGCTCGCCGACATGGCGGTGCGCATCGAGGCGGTGCGCTCGCTGCTGGAGCGGGCGTCGGCGGCGGTCGATGCCGACGCACCGGATGCCGAGGTGCTCTGCAACATGGCCAAGGTGTTCGCGTCGGAAGAGATGATGAAGGTGACGCAGCACGCCGTCGAGCTGCACGGCGGCAATGGCATGATGCTCGACTTCGGCATCGAGAAGCTGTTCCGCGACGCCGCCATCTTCCTGCACATGGATGCGACGGTCGACATCTCGAAGATGAAGATCGTCAAGAACTTGTTCCCGCAGACGGCGGGGAAATACGCGGGGCCGGAGTAAGTTATCCGTCATCCTGAGGTGCGAGCGGAGCGAGCCTCGAAGGATGAGCGGCCACAGTTGAGCCGCCGCCCTTCGAGGCGCGCAAGAGCGCGCACCTCAGGGTGACGGCTCACTTCACCACAAACCTGAATCCCACCACCACGATCGCCATGCCGACGATCTGCGCGAGGCTCGGCACGATGCCGAGCGCGACGTAGCCGATGACCAGCGCGAATCCCGGCACCAAGGCCGGGAAGGTCGCGGCGCGTCCGCCGCCGAGCAGCATCACCGAGCGCGCGAACAGGAAGATCGGTCCGGCGCCGGCCATGATGCCTTGCACCAGCGCCTGCAGCAGGTTTTCGGTGAAGCCCAGCCTGATCATGTTGTCGAAACCGGCGAAGATAAAGAACAGCGGCAGGAAGATGAAAATCGACAGCGCGCCGACGACATTGGCGGCCGCCATGCCGGGCACACGCCACATCCGCAGCACCGTGCCGAAGCCGGCCCAGAACACGCCGGCGGCGGCGAACAACAGATCCCCGCCGACACCATGCGAGCCGATGGTCGTCAGCGATTCCAGGCCGAACACGATCAGGCCGGCGATGATGATGAGGCCGCCGACAATGCGCGTCATGGTGGGCCGCTCGCCCAACACCAAGGTCGCCAGAATGAGACCGGCGAGTGCAGCGCACGCGGGCTGAATGGTCGTGCCGTGGCCGAGCGGAACCAGGATGAAGCCGGTATAGGCCATCAGCGATTGCGGCGGCCCGGCCATGAACATCATGACGAGACCGCGGCCCCAGCCGATGCCGCCGAGCTTCACGAAGCCCGCGCGCAAGGCCAGCGGCATCAGCAGCAGGCCGGACCAGAAGAAGCGGTGAAAGGCGAGGTCGGCCGGTGTAAAGCCGATGGTGATGCCGTGTTTTGCAGCGGCGAAACCCGCTGCCCACCCGAACGCTGCCGCAACGCCGCAGACTGTACCGACCAGCAGGCCAGACGTCGCCGCAGGTTGAGCTTTGTCGTCCGGCACGTCAGCGCGGCTCCCGGTGGGGTGACTTGAGCATGGCTGATACTCTAGGATCGGCCCTCAAGTCCAACAACGAAACGTCAACGCAATCATTACCGGGATGGAATGCTCATGGCGAAATCACGCAAAGTCATCATCACTTGCGCCGTAACCGGCGCCATTCATACGCCGTCGATGTCGCCGCATATTCCGATCACGGCGCAGGAGATCGCCGATGCCGCCATCGGCGCCGCCGAAGCCGGCGCTGCCGTCGTCCATCTGCACGCGCGCAATCCGCAGGACGGCCGCCCCGACCAGACGCCGGAAGCCTTCCTGCCTTTCGTCAAGGTGATCAAGCAGCGTTCCAACGTCGTCATCAATCTCACCTCGGGCGGCTCGCCGACCATGATGGTGGAAGAGCGCGTCAAGCCGGCCGAAGTGCTCAAGCCCGAAGTCGCCTCGCTCAACATGGGCACGATGAACTTCGGTCTCTATCCGATGATCCCGCGCTACAAGGGCAAGTTCAAATTCGACTGGGAAGAGCCGTATCTCGAGAATTCGAAGAAGGGCATGTTCAAGAACACGCTCGCCGACATCGAGTTCATCCTCAAAACCTGCGCCGAGAACGGCACGCGCTTTGAGGTCGAGTGCTACGACATCGGGCATCTGTATACCCTCAAGCACTTCCTCGACCGCGGCCTCATCAAGGCGCCGCTGTTCATTCAGTCGGTGTTCGGCATTCTCGGCGGCATCGGCACGCATCCCGAAGACATCATGATGATGAAGCGCACCGCCGACCGGCTGTTCGGCGACGACTATCACTGGTCGGTGCTCGGCGCCGGCGGCGCGCAGATGCGCGTTGCGGCGCAGGCGGCGGCGATGGGCGGCAACGTCCGCGTCGGCCTCGAGGACTCGCTCTGGATCGGCCCCGGCAAGCTCGCCGAGTCGAACGCGCAGCAGGTCACGCAGGTGCGCAAGATTCTCGAAGGCCTCGGCCTCGAAATCGCCACGCCGGACGACGCCCGCGAGATCCTCTCGCTCAAGGGCGGCGACAAGGTGAATTTCTAAGGGCTCGGGTTATTCACGCCGTCATTCCGGGACGCGGGCACTTGCCCGCGGGCCCGGAATCCAGGGGCCACGACCATGGCCTTTTATGTTTACCTCTTGGCAAGCGACAGGAACGGAACACTCTATATCGGCGTGACCAATGATTTGGTCCGCCGGACCTATGAACATAAGACGAAGCTGGTTCCCGGCTTCACGAAACAATACGGCGTCGATCGTCTGGTCTGGTTCGAAGTCTACGATGATCCGACCAATGCAATTGCGCGCGAAAAAGAACTAAAAAAGTGGCGGCGCGCCTGGAAGCTGCGGCTAATTGAGCAGTCGAACCCGCAATGGGTCGACCTTTACGACCAAATCAGCCAATAAGATTGTAGCCCCTGGATTCCGGGCTCGCCGCTCGCGCGGCGCCCCGGAATGACAAGAAAGGCGCCACTCAATGCCGCATCACACCCCGCTGATATCGACCATTGTGGTCGGCCTGGTGCTCGCCTTCGTGCTGGCGGCGCTGGCGCAGCGCGTGCGGCTGTCGCCGCTGATCGGCTATCTCGTCGCCGGTGTGCTGATGGGCCCGGCAACGCCCGGTTTTGTCGGCGACCAGCAGGTTGCCAATTAGCTCGCGGAAATCGGCGTCATCCTGCTGATGTTCGGCGTCGGCCTGCATTTCTCCATGAAGGATCTGCTGTCGGTGCGCGCCATCGCCGTGCCGGGCGCTATCGTGCAGATCGCTGTGGCGACCGCCTTGGGCGTCGGCCTCGGCCATCTGCTCGGCTGGAGCATCGGCGCCGGTATCGTGTTCGGACTGGCGCTGTCCGTGGCCTCGACCGTGGTGCTGCTGCGCGCCATGCAGGAGCGCCGGCTGATCGAGACCGAACGCGGCCGCATCGCCGTCGGCTGGCTCATCGTCGAGGACCTCGCCACCGTGCTGGCGCTGGTGCTGCTGCCGGCTTTGGCGCCGATGCTCAAGAACGGCTTGCAGGCCGGTGACCTGCAAGCGCTGGCGGTGCCGGTCGCGCTGACGCTCGGCAAGGTCGCGGCCTTCATCGCGCTGATGCTGATCATCGGGCGGCGCGTCATTCCCTGGGTGCTGCACTACGTGGCGCATACCGGCTCGCGCGAACTGTTCCGGCTGTCAGTGCTGGCCATCGCGCTCGGCAGCGCCTATGCGGCATCGACTCTGTTCGATGTGTCCTTCGCGCTCGGCGCCTTCTTCGCCGGTATGATGATGGCGGAATCCGAACTCAGCCAGCGCGCGGCGTCGGAAACCCTGCCGCTGCGCGATGCCTTCGCGGTGCTGTTCTTCGTTTCGGTCGGCATGCTGTTCGATCCGATGATCGTGGTGCGCGAGCCGCTGCCGGTGCTGGCGACCTTGGCCATCATCCTGTTCGGCAAATCGATCGCGGCCTTCCTGATCGTGCGGCTGTTCCGTTATTCGACCGGCACGGCGCTGACGATTTCGGCGAGCCTGGCGCAGATCGGCGAATTCTCCTTCATTCTCGCGGGCCTCGGCGTCAGCCTCGCGCTGCTGCCGGAGCGCGGCCGCGATCTCATTCTCGCCGGCGCCATCCTGTCGATCCTGATCAACCCGCTGTTCTTCGCTCTTCTCGACCGCTGGCTGGCCAAATCCGCGGCCAAAACGACACCGGCGGGCGACGTCGTCGTGCCTGAAGCCGCGCGCGAACCGCTGCCGGTGACAGCGCTGACAAACCACGTCGTGCTGGTGGGTTACGGTCGGGTCGGGCGTTCGGTGACGGCGGCTGGCATGAATGTCGGGCCGCTGCTGATCGTCGAGAGCGACGAGGTCAATGTCGCGCAGGCCCGCGCCGAAGGCCGCGAGGCCATTTTGGGCAATGCCGCCGATCCGGACGTGCTGGCGGCGTGCAATCTCGCCGCTGCGCGCTACCTTCTGGTCGCGGTGCCGGATGCGTTCGAGGGCGGGCAGATCACCGAGCAGGCGCGGGCGCTCAATCCGGGCCTGCCGATCGTCGCCCGGGCGCATTCCGAGGAAGAGATCGCGCACCTGAAAAAGCACGGCGCCAGCGAGGTGATCATGGGCGAGCACGAAATCGCCAGGGCGATGCTGGCGATGGTGGCGGCGCGCGCCGCCTAAATCGTCACGGCATTTTGCGCGCGCGCATTTGTCGTTTATTTCATGAGACGTCACTCCACTCTCTGATTCGAGACGACCACACTCATGGCTTCGCTCGACACCGTCAGTATCGCGATTTTGCTGGGCAGCCTGCTGGTCCTGGCCGGCATCCTGTCGAGCCTGGTGGCGCTGCGCTTCGGCGCGCCCTTGCTGCTGGTGTTCTTGCTCGTCGGCATGCTGGCGGGCGAGGGCGGCCCCGGCGGCGTCAAGTTCGACGACGTCCGCGTCGCCTATACCGTCGGTTCGGTGGCGCTGGCGCTCATTCTGTTCGACGGCGGCCTGCGCACCAAGCTCACGACCTTCCGCAATGTGCTGGCGCCCTCGGTGCTGCTGGCGACTGCCGGCGTGCTCATCACCACGCTGATCACGGCGCCGGTCGCCAAGCTGGTTCTCGGCATCGGCTGGGTCCCGGCGCTGCTGGTCGGCGCGGTGGTGGCCTCGACCGACGCCGCGGCGGTGTTTCTGCTGATCAACTCCGGCGGCCTGCGCCTGCGCTCGCGCGTGCGCGCCACGCTCGAAGTCGAGTCCGGCACCAACGATCCCTTCGCCGTGTTTCTGGTGCTGCTGCTGGTCGAAATCTTGCTGGCGGGCGACTCGAGCTGGTCGCACATCATGGTGGTGCTGTTCCGCGACATCGTGCTCGGCTGTATCGTCGGCATCGGCGGCGGCCGCGTCATTGCCTGGGTGCTTAACCGCGTCGTTCTGGCGCAGGGTCTGCACGCGCCCTTCGTCGCCGTCAGCGCCGTGGTGGTGTTCGCCTTCGGCAACGCCGTGCACACGTCGGGCTTCCTCGCCGTCTATCTGGCGGGCCTGATCGTCGGCAACCGCCAGACCCGCGCGCATAATTCGGTGATCGTGTTTCTCGACGCCATCACCTGGCTGGCGCAGATCGTCATGTTCGTGCTGCTCGGTCTCCTGGTCTGGCCGGAGCGGCTGGTCACCAGCCTGATCGGCGCGGTCGCCGTGGCGCTGGTTTTGATGTTCGTGGCGCGGCCCGCGGCGGTTTTCCTGTGCCTGGTGCCGTTCAACTATCCGTGGCGCGAAAAGATTTTCATCTCGTGGGTGGGCCTGCGCGGCGCGGTCGGCATCTTCCTGGCGTCGATCCCGATGCTGGTCGGCCTGCCGGCGGCCTATATGTATTTCGACGTCGCCTTCGTCGTCGTGCTGCTGTCGCTCTTGGTGCAGGGCTGGACCGTGGCCTTTGCCGCCCGCAAGCTCGATATCTCGTTCACCCGCACCGACATCGTGCCGCGCCGTATCGAACTCGATCTGCCGGGCCAGCTGGCGCGCGAGATCGTCGGCTATCCGGTGCCGGCCAACAGTCCGTTTTTGCGCCGCGGCCTGATCCCGAACTGGGCGCGGCCGACACTCGTCATCCGCAAGGAGGAAATCCTGACGCCGGCGGAAGCGGAGCCGGTGCAGGAAGGCGACTACGTCTATCTGCTGGCGCCGCCGGAAAAGGCGCAGGCGCTCGACCGCTTCTTCGTCAACATGCCGCCGCCGGCCGCGCCCGATCCCGCCTTGCTCGGCGACTTCTTTGTGCCGGGCAGTGCGACGCTGGGCGCGCTCGCCGATATTTACGGACTCCAGGTCGCCGCCGACCACACCGAAGTGTCGCTCGCCGAATATTTCGCCGAGCATCTCGGCCGCCGCGCCAAGGAAGGCGACATCGTGCAGCTTGGCCCCATCGCGCTGCTGGCGCACAAGGTCGAGAAGAACCACGTCACCACCGTCGGCCTGCGTCTGGCCGAGCCGGAAGAGCCGCATGACATTCGCGGCCGCGCCAAAGCGGTGTGGAAGAAGATTCAGAATTTGATGGGTTGAGCACCGTCATTCCGGGGCGCGAGCAATTGCGAGCGAACCCGGAATCCAGGGCTACAAAGTGAATCGTTGATATTCTTTTTTGAAACTCTGGATTCCGGGTCCCGGCCTTCGGCCGGTCCCGGAGTGACCAAAAACGTTTAGCTCGCGCGGCGGGCCAGCATCGGCGTGCGCTGGACCAGCCAGTAGCCGCCGAACAGCACGCCGCTCCACACCAGATCGCCCAGCATGGACTTCTCGAGGAACGGCAGCGCCGCGACGTAGCACTGCGTCAGGCCTTCGAGTGTGTGCGGATACATGGTGCTGAAAGCCCAGACGGCGCCGTTCGACAGCAGAAAGAACAGGATCGCCGAACCGATGACGGTGGCGATGGTCGGCAGCACGCCGTTGAAGCGACGCGTGGCGATGCCGGCCAGCGCCGGAATGGCGATGGCGGCAAAGCCGACCGCCTGGATGCGCCAGTCTTCGCCCGGCAGGAACACGTCGCTCAGGATCATCGCGAGCACCGGCACGACGATGGCGAGCGCCGGAATGCGCAGGATGCGGCCGGCGAACAGGCCGCTGGCGGCGACCGGCAGGAAGCCTGGCGCGTGCGGCAGCAGGCGGGCGACGACGCACAGCACGACCAGGAAAGCCACAAGGGCGAGGTCGGGGAGGAGGTCGTTCCGGGTCTGGGTCTGCATCGCGCTCAAGTCCTTCTGGCTCGAATATCCATTTTGCATAGCACAACGGGGGCGGCGTTTCTATCGCCCGCGGGCGCTCATTTGGTCAGGAATGGGGGCCGTTTTCAGCCCAGCCGGCGATGATGGCCGCCAGTTGATCGAGGCCGTCGGTCAGCGCCGCCGGGCCCGGCTGGAGAATCACGGTTGATTTGATCTCGCGCAGCCAACCGGAGGCCACCGCCGGAATGGCGTCGAAGCCCGGCCGCGCCGCGACCTTGGCCGGCACGAATTTCTTGCCGCACCAAGAGCCGATGATGATGTCCGGCGCGGCGTCCATGACCTGCGTGGGCGTCACGATGCGGTCCTTGGCGTTCTTGCACGACGCCAGTTCCGGAAACACGTCGATGCCGCCGGCGATATCGATCAACTCCGACACCCAGGCGATGCCGGAGATCATGGGCTCGTCCCATTCCTCGAAATAGACGCGGGGAAGGCGCGGTAGCTTTGATGTACGTTCCCGCACGGCGCCAACATGCGCGGTGAGCGAACCGACCAACGCTTCAGCTTTCGCGGATGCGCCGACCAGCGCGCCCAGCGTGCGGATCATGTCGTGGATACCGGCGACGTCGCGCTGGTTGAAGGCGTGCACCGCGACATTGGCGCGGATCAAGTCAGCGACGATGTCCGCCTGCAGATCGGAGAAGGTCAGCACCAGATCGGGTTCGAGCGCGAGGATCTTCGGCACGTCGGCGGAGATGAAAGCCGAGACGCGCGGCTTCTCCTTGCGCACTTGCGGCGGCCGCACCGCGTAGCCCGACACGCCGACAATGCGGGCGTCCTCGCCGAGCAGATAAAGCGTCTCGACGGTCTCTTCGGTCAGGCAGACGATGCGTTGGGGCGGGAACATGCCGGACTATACCACTGTCATCATCCGCGAAGGCGGATGATCCAGCACTTACTTGTTGTGTGTTGAACAAGGGCTGGATGCCCGCCTTCGCGGGCATGACAGCTAGAGCAACTCCACACCACCGGTCTTCGCCACGCGTCCGGCGTCGAGCAGCACGACGCGGCTGGCCAGCGCTTTCACTTCCGCCGGATCGTGGCTGACATAGATCATCGGCAGCTTGGTCTCGTCGCGCAGGCGGATGAAGTAAGGCAGGATTTCCGCCTTGCGGCGGCCGTCGAGCGAGGCCATCGGCTCGTCGAGCAGCATCAGGCGCGGCTTCATCAGCAGCGCGCGGCCGAGCGCGACGCGCTGACGTTCGCCGCCGGACAGCGCGCCGGGACGGCGCTTCACCAGCGCCGCGATGTCCAGCAACTCAGTGACGCGCTTGAACTGCGCTTCGTCGCGGTCAATGCCGGTCATCCAGCGGCCGTAATCGAGATTGCGCGCGACCGTCATGTGCGGAAACAGGCGGCCGTCCTGAAACACATAGCCGATACGCCGCTTGTGCGCCGGCACGTCGATGCCGGCCTTGCTGTCGAACAGGGTCTCGCCGTCGATGACGATTGTGCCGCGATCGGGCGCCGTCAGGCCGGCGAGCATGCCGACGATCGACGTCTTGCCGGAGCCCGAAGGCCCAAACAAAGCGGTGACGCCGTCGTCGCCCTGAAACGACACGTCGACGCTGAAATCGCCGAGCTGTTTTCCGATGTCGACGCGGATCATCTCATACACCGTGCACGCGGGCACCGGCGCGGCGACCGAACCATTCCGACAGGATCAGCGCCAGCAGCGAGATCACGACGGCAATGCCGACGAGCTTGAGCGCCTGCGCGTCGCCGCCCGGCACTTGCGTCAGTGTGTAGATCGCCGCCGAGATGGTTTGCGTCTCGCCGGGGATATTCGAAACGAACGTAATGGTCGCGCCGAATTCGCCGAGCGCACGGGCGAAGGCCAGCACCGCGCCGGCGATGATCCCGGGCAGCGCCAGCGGCAATGTTACGGTGATGATGATCCAGGCGCGGTTGGCGCCAAGCGTCGCGGCGGCGTCTTCAAGTCTGCGGTCCACGGCTTCGATCGACAGCCGGATGGCGCCGACGAGCAGCGGGAATGCCATGACGGCGCAGGCGAGCACCGCGCCGGTCCAGCGGAACGACAGCACGATGCCGATGCTCTCCAGCCAGGCGCCAAAGATGCCGCGGCGGCCGAAGGCGATCAGCAGCAGGTACCCGGTGACGACCGGCGGCAGCACGAGCGGCAGATAGATGATGGCGTTGACCAGCGCCTTGCCCGGAAAATCCTTGCGGGCCAGCAGCCAGGCCACGGCAATGCCGAGCGGCAGGGAGAACGCAGTCGCCACCGTCGCCACTCTCAAAGAGAGGGCGACGGCGGTCCATTCTTCGGGAGTCAAAGAGAGCACGCGCCAACCCCGTCACCCTGAGGTGCTCGGCTGAAAGCCGAGCCTCGAAGGGCGACGGCCCTCCATTGGCCGTGCATCCTTCGATGCTCGCGCAGATGCGCTCGCACCTCAGGATGACGGGTTTGAAACTGTACGTCTCTCATCTAAGTCTTGCTTATGACGCTTTGGCGCTGGCCAGCACGCTGAAGCCGTACTTCTCGAAAATCGCCTTGGCTTCGTTGCTGCGCAGGAAGGTCAGATACTTTGCCGCATCCGCCTTGGCGGTCGACGTCGCCGCGACCGGATAGACCACCGGCGGATAGGATCCTTCCGGGAAGGTGCCGGCGATCTTCACGGCCGGTTCGACCTTGGCGTCGGTCTCATAGACGATGCCGATCGGCGTTTCGCCGCGCGACACGAAGGCGAGCGTGGCGCGCACGTTCTCGGCCTGCGCCAGCTTCGGCTCTGCCGCGGCCCACGAGCCGAGCTTCTCCAGCGCCGCCTTGGCGTAGAGACCGGCCGGCACGGCTTTGACGTCGGCGACCGCGATGCGGCTGTCACCGGCGAGCTTGGCGATGTCGAAGCCCTGCTCGATCTTCACATTGGCGATCTTGGAGTCCTTGCCGGAGATGAGCACCAGCTTGTTGCCGAGCAGATTGTAGCGGCTGTCGGGCTTGATGAGGTTCTTGCCGGCGACATAGTCCATCCAGTTCAGGTCGGCCGAGATGAAGACGTCGGCGGGCGCGCCGCTTTCCATCTGCTTGGCGAGCGCGGACGAGGCGGCATAGCTCGCCGTGACCTTAATGTTGCTGGCTTTGGTGAAGATGGCGTTGGCGTCGTCGAGCGCGTTCTTCATCGACGCGGCGGCGAACACGGTCAGCGTCGTTTCCTGCGCGGTGGCAAAGGACAACGGCAGCGCGGCTGAGATCAGCGCGGCAACCGCAAGACGGCGGGTAAATGACAACATGGGGGCGCTCCATTGCTACGGGCGCGGCACGGCAAGCACCGTCCACGCGCGTGGTCTATTCGATGGGATGACGACAGTTCCGGAAGCGCCGTTCCGGCTTGCAAAACCCGCTTACGGCGGGCCTCGCGTCGTGTGCCGGGACCGTAGCAGGGGCGGGCGGTGACGGTAAAGTTATTTGGTCAGTCTCTGTCAGTCCTGCGTCACCACGACGCCGATGTCCTTGTTCGCCATATTGCTGAGCGTGATGGCGAAGGGCGCGGCCTTGAGGTCGAACTTCACGCTCTTGCGCAGGCCGTCGCAGCCATGCACGCCGCTGAACGGGCCGGATTTGACGTTCTGTCCGTCCTGCACGACTTCGATCCAGGCATTGTCGCTGATGGTGACCTTGTACGTTCCGGCGGTCACGGGACCGGCAACGCGCACGAAACCGGCGAACGTGTCGGGCTTGGGCCCGCGCGACGGCGCCACCGGCAATTTCGCGTCGGCGGCCGGCACCAGCGCAACCTTGACCGCGGCCGTCAGCGTCGGCGGCAACTCGCCGCCGGACGCCAAGGGTGCGGCATGCGCCAGCAAAGCGCGCTCCTTGTCGAGCGGCCATTTGAACTTGTCGCAGCCGGTCGGCTCCTGCGCCCACGCGGTGGGCACGGCGATCATGAGAGCGAAGGCTGCGAGCAAAATCCGGCGGATGAGGTTTTTCCTGGTTAGTCGACGGCGATCATGACGTCGGACGCCTTGACGACGACGGTGGCGTTGCCGCCGGTCTTGAGGCCGAGGTCGTCGACGGCTTCGTTGGTGATCGACGCGGTGATAATCTGTCCCGGCGCGATCTCGACGCGGACATGCGACGTGGTCGCGCCCTTTTTCACTTCGAGGATCTTGCCCTTGATCTGATTGCGAGCACTGATGCGCATGAAGTCTCCATGAATTGAAAGAGAAAGCGCGCGACAATGCCGCGCCTTGATGACGTTTGTGAGAACGACCAAAACCGGAATCGCGTTCCAGCAAATGCGGCAGGCGTGCTGCGTGCCGCAGATCGTGGGCGAAGCCTAGCAGTCTAGTGCGATCAGGCAAAGCGGATCACGTAGCCATACCCGGCGAAGCCCTTTAAAAGGGCCGTCATGGGGGACTTCCAGCAGGCATTTTCAGCGGCGTTCCGGCTGATCGTGAGCGGCGACCCGGAACTTCTGGCGATTGTCGTGCTGTCGCTGCGCGTCAGCCTCACGGCGACATGTATTGCCTTGGTCATCGGAGCGCCGCTGGGCGCGCTGCTGGCCGTAGCCCGTTTCCCCGGCCGCATGGGCGTCGTCGTCTTCGTCAATGCCATGCTCGGACTGCCGCCCGTCGTCGTCGGATTGGCGATCTATCTGCTGTTGTCGCACAGCGGCCTGTTTGGTGCGCTCGGATGGCTATTTACGCCTGCAGCCATGATCGTCGCGCAAGTGTGTCTGGCGACGCCGATTATCGTGTCGCTGGTTCACCGGCTTACCGAGGGCTTTTGGAAGGACTACGGCGATGAGTTCCGGATTGCCGGCGCAACGAAATGGCAGGCAATCCGCGAACTGCTGATCATCGGCAAAGCCGGTTTGCTGACAGCGTTTCTCTTTGCATTCGGCCGCGCGATTTCGGAAGTCGGTGCCATCATCGTCGTCGGCGGCAATATTCGCGGCGTCACGCGGACAATGACGACCGCCATTGCGCTCGAAACCAGCAAAGGCGAACTGGCCTTGGCGTTGGGCCTCGGCATCATCCTTGTCACGTTGAGCATCGCGGTCAGCACGACCGGCTTTATCCTGCTCAGGCTCAGTGGCAGAGACTGAGCGTCAGGCCCCGGGTTTGGTGTTCGGGAAAAACAACTGTTGGCCTTCGATCTTGTAGCCCGTGATCGCGGTCTGGCCTTCCGGTGAAATCAGCCAGTCAACGAAGGCTTGGCCATCCGCCACTTTCACATTGGGATGCTTGGCCGGATTGACGAGCATGACGCCGTATTGATTGAACAGCCGGGCGTCGCCCTCGACCGAGATCACAAGGTCACGGCGGTTCTTGAATGACAACCACGTGCCGCGATCCGAGAGGACATAAGCGTCCGACGCGGCGGCCATGTTGAGCGCCGGGCCCATGCCCTGGCCGATCTCGCGATACCAGTCGCCCTTGACCGCATTGAGATCGACGCCTGCCGACTTCCAGTAACGCAATTCCGCCTGATGCGTGCCCGACTTGTCGCCACGGGAGATGAACGGGGCCTTGGCCTCGGCAATTTTTTTGAGCGCGGACAGAACATCCTTGCTGCCGCCGACTTTCGCCGGATCGGACTTCGGACCGACGATGATGAAGTCGTTGTACATGACGTCGAAGCGCTTGGTGCTCCAGCCTTCGCTGAGAAATTTGTCTTCGGCCGGACGATCGTGGACGAACACGACGTCGGCATCGCCGCGGCGGCCGACATCGAGCGCCTGGCCGGTCCCGAGAGCAACCACGCGAACCGTAATGCCGGTCTTCTGCGTGAAGAGCGGCAGCAGGTAGCCGAACAGTCCGGACTGCTCGGTCGACGTGGTCGAAGCCACCGTAATGAAGCGGTCCTGCGCCAGCGCGCTTGAGGCGAGGCCGGTCAGGCACAGGCCGATAAAAGCATGCAGAAAACGGTTCATGTTGCTCCTCCCGCGATGCGGCGATTGCGCCTCGCCGGCATCGGCTGGCCCGATTGCTGGGCTTCCGGCAAAATGTCACAACACCCGCGACGGGGGATCAATGGCCGAATCCAGTGAGCCGATAGGCGAATTCGATTACATCATCGTGGGTGCGGGTTCGGCCGGCTGCGTGCTGGCCAACCGGCTATCGGCCGATCCGTCAAAGCGCGTGCTGCTGCTCGAAGCGGGCGGCAACGACAACTGGATCTGGTTTCACATTCCCGTCGGCTACCTCTATGCCATCGGCAATCCGCGCGCCGATTGGATGTTCAAGACCGAGCCGGAGCCGGGCCTCAACGGCCGCGTGCTCAATTATCCGCGCGGCAAGGTGATCGGCGGCTCGTCGGCCATCAACGGCATGATCTACATGCTCGGTCAGGCCACGGATTACGACCAGTGGCGGCAGCTCGGCCTGCCGGGATGGTCGTGGGATGACGTGCGGCCGTTCTTCCGCAAGCACGTCGATCATTTCATCAAGGGCGATCACCACGCGCAGGGCGGCGAGTGGCGCGTCGAGCAGGCGCGGCTGTCGTGGGAAATTCTCGACGCGTTTCGCGCGGCGGCGAACCAGTACGGCATTCCGACCGTGCCGGACTTCAACACCGGTGACAATGAAGGCATCTGCTATTTTCATGTGAACCAGAAGATGGGCCGCCGCTGGTCCGCGGCGCGCGGCTTTCTCAAGCCCGTGCTGCACCGGAAAAATCTTCAGCTCGAATCCGGCTGCCTCGCCGAAGGCATCGATTTCACCGGCAAGCGCGCCAGCGGCGTGCGCTGGCGGCAGGACGGTCAGCCGCGCAACGCCAAGTGCCGCGGCGAAGTCATCTTGTCGGCCGGCGCGATCGGCTCGCCGCACTTGTTGATGCTGTCGGGCGTCGGTCCCGCCGCGCAGTTGGCACAGCACGGCATTGCCACGGTGCTCGACAAACCAGGCGTCGGCCGGAATTTGCAGGACCATCTGCAACTGCGCACCATCTACAAGGTGTCGGGCGTGAAGACGCTCAACGCCATGAACGCGTCGCTGCTCGGCAAGGCCGGCATCGCGCTCGACTATCTGTTGCGCCGCCGCGGCCCGATGACCATGGCGCCGTCGCAGCTCGGCGCCTTCACGCGCTCCGATCCGACGCAGGATCGCGCCAACATTCAGTATCACGTGCAGCCTTTGTCGCTCGGCAAGTTCGGCGAGCCGCTGCATACGTTTCCGGCTTTCACCGCGAGCGTCGCCAATGTGCGGCCGACGTCGCGCGGTACATTGACGCTGAAATCCGCCGATCCCGGGCAGGCGCCGGCCATCGCGCCGAACTATCTGTCGACGCCGGAGGACCGCCAGGTCGCGGCCGACTCCATCCGCGTCACACGCCGCATCGTGTCGCAGCCGGCGCTGCAGAAATATGCGCCGCAGGAGTTTTTGCCGGGCGCGGCGGTGCCGAGCGACGACGAGGCCGCGCTCGAAAAGGCGGCGGGCGATATCGGCACGACGATCTTCCATCCCGTCGGCACGGCCAAGATGGGCCGCGATGACGATCCGCGCGCGGTGGTGGATGCGCGGTTGCGCGTGATCGGCATCGAGGGCCTGCGCGTCATCGACGCGTCGGTGATGCCGTCGATCACCTCGGGCAATACCAACTCGCCGACCATGATGATCGCCGAGAAAGGCGCGGCGATGATGATTGAGGACAGCCGCTGACTATTGTGGCCGTCCATCCTTCGAGGCTCGCTTTGCTCGCACCTCAGGATGACGGGTTTAGATTTGGGCGCAAGGAATGGGTGTCCGTCACCCTGAGGTGCGAGGCGCACTTGCGCCGAGCCTCGAAGGGCGACGGCCCGGTTGTATCAGCGCGTTCTTGGCCGACCCGCGCGCCTGCTTGAGAGCGACTTTATCGCCTCCCAGTTATTGCCGATCAGCGCTTCTTTCTTGGCGCGGCTCCAGCCTTTGATCTGCCGTTCGACGGCGATGGCGTCAGTGATCTTCTCAAAGTGCTGCGACCAAACGAACGTCACCGGGCGACGCGACATGGTGTAGCCGGGATAGGCGCCGGTTTCATGCTCAGCCATCCGCTTCGTGAGGTCGTCGCCGGTCGCACTGCCGACATAATAGGAACTGTCAGCACAGCGCAGCATGTAGACGAATGCGCCCATGGGGCCGTCTATCCTTCGAGGCTCGGCGCATAGCGTGTCGAAGACGCGCGTCAACGCGCTTTTGGCGGCTCGCGCCTCAGGATGACGGGTTTTATCGTTTGCGCAAACCCAATCCGTCACCCTGAGGTGCGAGGCGCACTTGCGCCGAGCCTCGAAGGGCGACGGCCCGTCACTATCCACGGCCGCGCCTAGAGAGCCTTCAAATACCGGATCGGCCGTCCCGGTGCGATGGCCTGCGCCGCGGCGACGATGGAATTCGCATCGATGCCGTAGTGCCGGTACAGGTCGGCGAGCGAGCCGGTCTGGCCGAAGTGTTCGACACCCAACGCGCGCGTGCGGTTGCCGTTGACCGAACCGAGCCATGCCAAGGTCGCCGGATGCGCGTCAACCACGGTGACGATGCCGCAACTCTGCGGCACCTCATCGAGCAAGGTTTCGATGTGCGAGCGCGCATGAACGAGGCCGCGCTCGCGGGCGCGCTGCGCGGCGGTCCAGCCGGCGTTGAGGCGGTCGGCTGACGTCACCGCCAGCAAGCCGACGTCGCGGCGGTCTTCCGCCATCAGGCCAATGGCCTCGATGGCTTCCGGCGCAATGGCGCCCGAGTAAGCGACGATCACCTGCGCGTTCGGGCCCGGCTTGCGCAGCCAGTAGGCGCCGTCGACGATGCCCTGGCGGAGCTCCGGCGTCATCTCGCGCTGGATCTGCTCTACGGGCCGCGTCGACAGCCGCAGATAGACCGAGCCGCCGGTCTCATCGCGCAGCCAGTCCTGATCGGTCTCCTTGCCGTCCTTCTGAATGTAGGCGAAGGCCCAGGCCATGATGGCGGCGAGTTCATCGACGAAGGCCGGCTCGAAGCTCGCAAGCCCGTCCTGCGCCAGACCGATCAGAGGCTCGGCAATCGACTGATGCGCGCCGCCTTCACCGGCCAGCGTAATGCCGGACGGCGTCGCCACCGCGATGAAGCGGGCGTCCTGATAGCAGCCGTAGTTCAGCGCATCGAGGCCGCGCGCGATGAACGGGTCGTACAACGTGCCGACCGGCAACAGGCGCTCGCCATTGATGGAATGCGACAGTCCGAGCGCCGAGAGCATGATGAATAGGTTCATCTCGGCGATGCCGAGTTCGATGTGCTGGCCCTGCGGCGAGAATTCCCAGTTGAAGGTCGAGGGAATGCGCTCGCTCTTGAACGTATCCTTCATCTCCTCGAGCGCGAACAGGCCGCGCCGGTTCACCCACGGGCCGAGATTGGTCGAGACCGTGACGTCCGGCGAGGTCGTGACGATGCGGCGCGCCAGTTCGGTGTCCTCGCGGCCGATGTCGTTGAGGATGGTGCCGAAGCCGAATTGCGTCGACATGGTCGGCGTGATCTTGATCGGCAGGGTTTCCGGCACGTCGATGACGGGCGCGGTGAGGCGGCGATTCTTCTCCGCGGCGAACGGCACCGTGTCGAGGAATGCCTGTAACTCGGTTTCGGAAACGGTGAGGCCCTCGAACTTGTCCCATTCGTGGCCTGGCCGCACGCCCATGGCGCGCTGGAAGGTTTCCATCTGCGCCGGCGTCATCAGGCCGGCGTGGTTGTCCTTGTGGCCGGCCATCGGCAGGCCGAAGCCCTTCACCGTGTAGCAGATGAAGCAGGTCGGCTTGCTCGGATGCGCGCCATGCATCGCCTCGAGCACGGCCGGCAGATCGTGGCCGCCGAGATTGTTCATCAGCGCGGCGAGCTGTTCGTCGCTGCGGCTGTCGATGAGTTTCGACACGTCGCCCTGATCGCCGATCTCGTCGGTGAGGCGCTTGCGCCACGCCGCGCCGCCGGCGAACACCAGCGCCGAGTAGAGCTGGTTCGGACAATTGTCGATCCACGCCTTGAGCTTGTCGCCGCCCGGCTCCTTGAACGCCGCCTGCTGCAGCGAGCCGTATTTGATGATGACGACGTCCCAGCCGAAATTCGTGAACAGCTGCTCGTAGCGTTCCCACAGGCCTTCGCGCACGACGGCGTCGAGGCTCTGGCGATTGTAGTCGATCACCCACCAGCAATTGCGCAGGCCGTGCTTCCAGCCTTCGAGCAAGGCTTCGAAGATGTTGCCTTCGTCGAGTTCGGCGTCGCCGACCAGCGCGATGGTGCGGCCTTCCGCGCGGTCGAGACCCCAGCCATGCGCGCGCACGTAGTCCTGCACCAGCGACGAGAACAAGGTCTGCGCCACGCCCAAGCCAACCGAGCCGGTCGAGAAGTCGACGTCGTCGGTGTCCTTGGTGCGCGACGGATAACTCTGCGCGCCTTTGTAGCCGCGGAAGTTCTCAAGCTTGTCCTGCGTCTGCTTGCCGAGCAGATACTGGATCGAATGATAGATCGGTGAGGCGTGCGGCTTGACCGCGACACGGTCCTGCGGCCGCAGCACGTCGAAATAGAGCGCGGTCATGATGGTCGCGAGCGATGCGCTTGAGGCCTGATGGCCGCCGACCTTCAGCCCGTCGGTGTTCTCGCGGACATGGTTGGCGTTGTGGATCATCCAGCTCGCAAGCCAGAGCGTCTTGCGCTCCAAGGCAGCGAGGGCGGCGATCTTGTCCTGGTTCTGCATGGCGTATCTCTTGGTCCGTCACCCTGAGGTGCGAGCGGCGTAAGCCGCGAGCCTCGAAGGGCGACGGCCCGCGCGGTGGCCGTTCATCCTTCGAGGGTCGCCGCACAAGCGGCTCGCACCTCAGGATGACTGATAACGGGTGGCGAAACCTGCCAAATCGACCTATAAAGCGGCTCTGGATTGGCTGATTCCAACAATTTTTTGATCAAAACAGGCGTATCATGCCAAATTCGAGCCTCGACGCGACGGACATCAAGATCGTCACGCAGCTTCAGAACGATGGCCGCATGAGCCTGGCCGATCTGGCGGCCAAGGTCGGCCTGTCGCCGTCGCCCTGTCTGCGCCGCGTGCGGCTGCTGGAAAAAGCCGGCGTCATCACACGCTATGTCGCGGTGCTCGATCAGCGTGCCGTCGGCCTGCCGGTCAGCGTTTTCATTTCGGTGAAGCTGGAGAAGCAGAAGCAAGATCTGCTCGACAAATTCGCCAAGACCATCGCGCGCTGGCCGGAAGTACTGGAGTGCTATCTGATGACCGGTCCACGCGATTACTGGCTGCGCGTCGTCGTGCCGGATCTCGCGGCCTATGAGCGCTTTCTCAAAACCAAGCTGACGCGGCTTGAAGGCATCGCCTCGATCGAGTCGAGCTTCGCGCTGGAGCAAGTGAAGTACACCAACGTGCTGCCGGTGGCGTAGCCGTCATCCGCGAACGTAGACCGTCATCCTGAGGTGCGAGCCATACGCGCGTCTTCGACGCGCTATGGCGAGCCTCGAAGGATGAACGCCATTATATTGCGGCCGTCGCCCTTCGAGGCTCGCCGCTGCGCGGCTCGCACCTCAGGGTGACGGGTCAAAGATGCGTGCGCGTGATCAGTTCGCCTTGCTAGCCTGCCGGCTCGGCGCTTCGAGCACGTTCTTGCAGGCCGGCGGCATGTCGGCGAGCGTGACGGCCTTCGGCGGTTTTGCCGGCTTGGCATCGGGCGACGGCGGCGGCGCCTTGGCCGGGCGCAGCACCTTGTCGGAGAACCAATAGGCGAGATCCTTGTCGGCGCAGCCGGCATCTCCCGTGACCGAGGGCTGCTTGCGGCAGCTCGGCGAGTCCGGCGGGCAGGCGAGGCGGACGTGGATGTGGTCGTGATGGCCGTACCAGGGCCGCACTTTGCCGAGCCAACTCGCGTTCGGTTCGGCGCGGCACAGTTCTTTCTTGATCGCGGCGTTGACCAGCACGCGCTCGACGTGCGGCTGCTCGGCGGCGGTCTTGATGAAGGCGATGTGCTGCGGCGTCCAGGTCTTCGGGTTGAGATGCTTCCAGTCGTCGGCGACCAGATTGCTCGCGGAAATCTTTTCGCGCTCTTGCGGGGTCAAGGTGTGATCCGGCATCGGCATGAACCAGATGTCGACGTCGAGACCGATCTGATGGCTGAGATGGCCGAAGGGCAGCGGGCCGCCGCGCGGCTGCGCCATGTCGCCGATGAGAATGCCTTTCCAGCCGGTGGCTTTCGCTGCGGCGGGCGCGAAGGTCTCGAGGAATTTGACGAGGCTCGGATGGCCCCAGTTGCGATTGCGCGACAGCCGCATCACCTGCCAGGTCGGTCCGGTGACCGGCAGTTCGACGCCGCCTTGCAGGCAGCCGCGCGGATAATAGCCGATGGCCATGGCCTGACCGAGCGTCGGCAGCTTCACGGCGCTGAAGAGAGTTTTCGCCGGGATCGGGCCCTTGCTGTCGGTGAGGGCGGGCGGCGTTGGTGTCGCCGGCGGCGCGGTCACGACGGGTGATGTCGTTTCCGCGGGCGGTGCCGTCACAACAGGTGCGGCGGGCTCAGGAGCCGGCGGGGCTGCGCCGGGCGGCGGCGGGGGCGTCTCGCCCGGTTCGAGCGCGGGCGACACGTCGGGCTTTGCTTCCGGAACGGCAGCCGGCGCGGGCGCTGCCGGTGTGGCCATGGCCACCGGCGGCACGGTTTCCGGCGCGGCGGGCCTGGCGATTTCGGCGGCGGGCGGTGCGGTTTTGACCGGCGCGGGCGCGGCGGCTTGCGGCGCCGGGGCGGGAGCCACGGGCGCAGGAGTCGCGGGCGCGGATACCGGTGTCACCGCGGGCGCCGACGGCTGTTTGAGGTGCTGCACCACGGCGACGCCGCCAACGATGGCAGCGGCGGTGACACCGAAAAGCACGAGATACCGAAGGATCATGGCTCTGGATTTAGCGGCTCGCCCGCGGCCTGTCAGGTTAAATGCGCACTATGGTTTAGGCCGGAACCGCCGGGTTCCGGGCCTGCCTCGATCACGAAAAATCGAGCAGCAACAACGACTTTTATGGTTAACAAACCCTTTACAAGCACCTGCCTGACGCGCGATGCTGATGGAACTTGCTGGGCATTTGTGGGGTCTGAGTATGCGTCGTATCGCCGTTGCTGCTGTCGCGTTGCTGGGTGTCGCCGTTCCGGCCCATGCCGACCTCCTCGTCAACATCAGTAAATCGCAGCAGCGCATTTCTGTGATGGTCGATGGTGCTGAGGCCTATCGCTGGTCGGTGTCGACCGGCCGCCGCGGCTTCGACACGCCGGCCGGCAATTTCCGTCCGCAGCGCCTCGAGCGGCACTGGTATTCGCGCCAGTACGAAATGACGCCGATGCCCTTCGCCGTGTTCTTCCATCGCGGCTACGCCGTGCATGCGACCACCGAGGTCTACAATCTCGGCCGCTCCGCGTCGCATGGCTGCGTGCGCCTGCGGCCCGACAATGCGGCGACCCTGTTCTCGCTGGTGCGCCGCCAAGGCATGGCCAACACCAAGATCGTCGTCATGAACGGCGCGCTGCCGGCCGTTCCGGGCGCGCCCGTCGTGCCGGTGCCGAACGTGAAGCCGCATGGCCCGGGCATGGCGGACGGCGATGCCAGCCAGCATTTCGCCAAAGCCGACGTCAGCGAGATGTTCGCCGCCAAGACCCACGACGCCGTAGCCGCCGTTCCGACCGAAGCAGACGACGAGGCCTCGTCCCGCCGCCTCACCAAGTTCTCCCGCACCGTTTCCTATCGCGTGTCGATCAGCAGCAACGAGGCGCAGATCCTGCGCGAGCGTCAGGAATGGCTGCGCAGCCTCGACCGCAAATACGGGATCACGCGGTAACCGTAAGCGCAGGTTTCACTGGGCGCGCGATTGACGCCGCCGGTTCTGACGTCAATTGGTTCCTCGGGGGAGTTATGTCGCGTTTCCTGAGTGCCGCTGCTGTCGTCGCCATGCTTGCCGGGTTCACGCCCGCGTGGGCGGGCGTTGTCGTCACCGTCGATAAATCGTCCCAGCATCTCACCGTCAGTGTCGACGGTGCCACGCGCTACAGCTGGCCGGTGTCGACCGCGCGCTGGGGCTATCGCACCCCCGTCGGTACCTATCGGCCCGAGCGTCTCGAACGGCAGTGGTTCTCGCGCAAATACGACTGGTCGCCGATGCCGCACTCGATCTTCTTCAAAGGCGGCTACGCCATTCACGGCAGCAACGAAGTGTCGCGGCTCGGCCGTCCGGCGTCGCACGGCTGCATCCGGCTCGCGCCCGCCAACGCCGCGACCTTGTTTTCGCTGGTGAAGGCGAATGTCAGCGACACCCGCATCGTCATCACCGGCGGCGACGGCGAGCCGGCCATGGCGTCGCGCCGCTCGCGCACGCGCACTTCGACGGCGGACACCGATGACATGCCGGTGACGCGAGCGCCCCGCGTCACTTATGAAAATTACGAAGCACCGCGGGCCCGCAACACCGAGCGGAGTTACGAGACCCGCAGCTACAGTTACGGCCGCCGCTCGTCGAGCTTCGAAGACATTTTCGACGAGCGCCGCGGGCGCTGAGGCGCTACTTCGCCGCCAGCGGCTTCAACCCCGCCTTGGTGATGACCTCTGCCGCTTGCGGCGACGAGAGGAATTTCAGCAGTCCCGTGGCCGCTTCCGGCTGCTTCGAATTCGTCGTCACCAGGCCGACGAAGTAGGCCGGCGGCTGGAAATCGGACGGCACGGTACCGACGAAATCGGCGCCCGGCGTATTGATCAATTCCGACACCTGCTGGAAGCCGATGTCCGCGCCGCCCTTCGAGACGAAAGACGCGACCGACTGACCCGACGGCGGCCCGCGCACCTTGTGCGACTTGGCGGCGACTTCATCGGCGACGCCGAGTTTCTTGAAGCCGACGTTCGCGAGATAGGTGCCGCTGCCGCTGTCGGAATAGGCGACCGACTTTGCTTCCAGCAGCGTCTTGCGCAGTGCGTCGATGGTGCTGATGTCGGGCTTGGGCAGCCCCGAGCGCACGACCATGCCGAAGGCCGATTCCGCCAGCACGATCTTGTTGTCGCCGCGCGCGAGCTTGTTCGAGACGACGAAATCGACGCCCGAGCCATCCATGATGATGACGTCCGACGCCTCGCCGCGCGTCAGCCGCGCCGGGATCGCCTCCGGTGAATCGCCGACCGACGGCCCGCGCGTGGTGATGAGGTGATGGCCGGTGGCCTTCTCGAACTGCGGGCCGAGCTCCGAATAGACATGAAAGAAGCCGGCCGAAATAAAGACATGGACGTCGGCGGCTTTGGCGCTTCCGCCAGCGACGACGAAGGCAAGCAGAGCGAAAAATCGAAGAGCGAAGCGCAACGGCATGACGTGATTTCTCCGGCGTCGTGAAAGGCGCGGGATACTCGGCCTAAATGCGGCGCAGGTCTAGCGTGTTTGCACTCATGTTCGCGCGCTTTGCTGCAACGCGGCAGTCGTCCCGCTTCATGAATTCGCGCCTCCGGCCGGTTTCGGCCGCATTCGATCCGGGCTAGGCTTGTCCATCAAACAATAAGTTCGAACGAACACAGTTGGGGGGAGATCAAATGAAGACGCTATCGACATATGCTTTCGCAAGTCTCGCGCTCGCCGCGGCGATGTCCGTTGCTCCGGCGCAGGCGCAGAACTGGCCGACCAAGCCGGTCACGGTCATCGTGCCCTTTGCCGCCGGTGGCAACACAGACGTCGCCGCGCGCATTTTCACCGACCGGCTGTCGCAACGTCTGGGCCAGCAATTCGTTGTCGAAAACAAGAGCGGCGCGGGCGGCAGTCTCGGCATCGCGGCGATGGCGAAAGCGCAGCCGGATGGTTACACGATGGGCATCGTCACCGCCGGCACATTGTTCATTCTGCCGCACATCTACAAGGACAAGCTCGGTTACGACGGCCGCAAGGACATTCGCCCCGTCGCGATGGTCGGCACGCAGCCGAATTTGCTGATCGTGCATCCGAGCGTTCCGGCGAAAACCGTTCCGGAATTCATCGCCTACATCAAGGCCAATCCCGACAAACTCAGCTACGGCTCGTCCGGCATTGGCACCTCGCAGCATCTCTGCATGGAATTGATCGTGCAGCACACCGGCGCCAAGCTCGCGCACGTGCCGTATCGGGCTTCCAATCAGATCATTCAGGATCTACTCGGCGGACAGATCCAGATGACTTGCGACCAGTTCTCGACCGCGTATCCGCAGGTCGAGGGCGGCAAGGCGAAAGCCATCGCCGTGTCGTCGCTTGAGCGTTACAGCTTCGACAAATCGATACCGGCGCTGGCCGAGAGCATTCCGGGGCTGGAAGTCACCTGGTCGGCTGTCTTCATCGTGCCCACCAATGTGCCGGAGCCGATCCGCAAAAAGCTGGCCGATGAGTTGATCGCGATCACCAAGGAGCCGGCCATCATCGAGCGGTTGAAGGCGCTCAGCGTGACGCCGGCGAGCCTGGCGGGCGCCGATCTGGAGAAGAACATCCTCGCCGACTACGACAAGTGGCAGCCGATCGTCGAGCGGGCCAAGATTCCGCAGCCGTGAGGTTCGGATCTGTAGGGCGGGTTAGCCGACCTGGCTGCCGTAGCTCGAAGAGCGAAGGCACCTTTGAAATTTTTGACAGCGGTAATTTTCTCAAGCGAAGTGAAAAAGCAATCTTCGTCTAATTGAGCATAGTAGGTGACTTTATCGGCCACCAATTCAATTAAACGAGACCGCCTCAAGTATCCACCTTCAACGCTGCGATGAACGCTTCCTGCGGAATGTCGACCTTGCCGAACTGCCGCATTTTCTTTTTGCCCTTCTTCTGCTTGTCGAGCAATTTTCGTTTGCGGGTGGCGTCGCCGCCGTAGCACTTGGCCGTCACGTCCTTGCGCATGGCGCGCACGGTTTCGCGGGCGATGATCTTGCCGCCGATGGCGGCCTGGATCGGCACCTGGAACATGTGCGGCGGGATCAGCTCTTTCAGCTTCTCGACCATGCCGCGACCGCGCGTTTCGGCGCGCGTGCGATGCACGAGCATCGACAGCGCATCGACCGGTTCGTCGTTGACCAGGATCGACATCTTGACGAGGTCGGCTTCGCGATAATCGGTGAGATGATAGTCGAACGAGGCATAGCCCTTCGACACCGACTTCAGGCGGTCGTAGAAATCGAACACCACTTCGTTGAGCGGCAGGTCATATTTCACCATGGCGCGCGAGCCGACATAGGTCAGCTCCTTCTGCGTGCCGCGGCGGTCCTGGCACAGCTTCAGCACCGAGCCGAGATATTCGTCGGGCGTCAGGATGGTCGCCTCGATCCACGGCTCCTCGATGGAGAGGATCTTCATGACGTCCGGCATGTCGACCGGGTTGTGCAATTCGACCTGTGTGCCGTCGCGCAGGTTCATCTTGTAGATGACCGACGGCGCCGTCGCGATCAGGTCGAGATTGAACTCGCGCTCGAGGCGCTCCTGGATGATTTCCAGATGCAGCAGGCCGAGGAAGCCGCAGCGGAAGCCGAAGCCGAGCGCGGCCGAGGTTTCCATTTCGAATGAGAACGAGGCGTCGTTGAGGCGTAGCTTGCCCATCGCCGAACGCAGGTCTTCGAACTGCGCGGCGTCGACCGGAAACAGGCCGCAGAACACGACCGGGATCGACGGCTTGAAGCCGGGCAGCGGCTCGTCGACCGGATTGCGTTCGTCGGTGATGGTGTCGCCGACGCGCGTGTCCGCGACTTCCTTGATCGACGCGGTCAACATGCCGATCTCGCCGGGGCCGAGTTCGTCGACGATGGTCAGCTTCGGCTTGAACACGCCGGTGCGGTCGACTTCATACGACGCATCGATGCCGATCATGCGGATGCGCTGGCCCTTCTTCAGGACGCCATCGACGATGCGCACCAGAACGACGACGCCGAGATAGGCGTCGTACCAGCTGTCGACCAGCAGCGCCTTGAGCGGCGCCGCGCGGTCGCCCTTCGGCGGCGGCAGGCGGGTGACGATGGCCTCCAGCACCGCGCCGATGTTCAGGCCAGTCTTGGCCGAGATCAGGATAGCCTCGGAGGCGTCGAGTCCGATC
>CAIYTE010000026.1 GCA_903929045.1 uncultured Hyphomicrobiales bacterium | reverse complement strand
TGTACAAGGTGCTGTTCGTCACCATCGAAATGCGGCACGCGCCGTTCTTCGGCTGGATCCACGATCTGTCGGCGCCCGATCCGACCAACGTGTTCAATCTGTTCGGCCTGATCCCGTTCGACCCGACCACGCTGCCGGTCGTCGGCTCCTTCCTGCATCTCGGCCTGTGGGCCATCATCATGGGCATCACCATGTGGGCGCAGATGAAGCTCAACCCGGCGCCGCCGGATCCGACGCAGGCCATGATCTTCAACTGGATGCCGCTGATCTTCACGTTCATGCTGGCGAGCTTCCCGGCCGGCCTCGTCATCTACTGGGCCTGGAACAACACACTCTCCGTCGCGCAGCAGAGCATCATCATGCGCAAGCACGGCGCCAAGATCGAACTGTTCGACAACATCAAGTCGCTGTTCGTGCGGAAGAAGAAGCAGGCTTAGGCCAAGAGGCCGTCATGGCCGGGCTTGCCCCGGCCATCCGCGCGTTGCTTATTTCAAAATGAAAAGGCCGGGCAAACGCCCGGCCTTTTGCGGTATATATCTTTAAGCCGGACTCGGGGCAAAGGCTCAGCGGAGCGTAAATTATGCGCTTTCCAAGCATTGAAAGCAGGAAGGGCACGATCCTGCCAGGAGAGTTCTGGGCAGGCCATGAGCTTTGCTTATGTATTCACGACGCGATGGCGCAAATGCTCGTGTCTGGTCAAAACGCGGGCGCTTTCCACGTTAAGTATGAACTTACCGAACAAGAGCGACAGACGTTCGAATCCAGTGAAGATATTTTTCAGTGGGTCGAACAAAACCGCAAACCGGAAGATCACACAGCACTTCTCGTGACGACAATATTTCCGGCAATCCTCAGCGACATGCTCCATTGCATTTATGAAGTGCTGGAAACCTCGCGCAAGGCGAAACTCAATGTCTCCTACATGCTGTTGCGCAAGCCCCTCCAAGAGAGTCTATATGTCTTGGAAACGGTTATCGCGAACCGGGAAGACTTTGCAAAAAAACTAGTCGAAGAACCTATTAAACTAGAGGGCCGAGGTGTTGGCGGCCGGGAAATTCACGCGGCCAATATCGCCAAGGTGTTAGCATCCATCGGCAGCGACGGACGCTTCTCCCCTGACTACTTGGCCCAGCTACGTTATGATAAATCCACCAAGGACGGTTTCGACGGCATTTGCAATAAGGCAATTCACCTCTTCACGGGTCACAAGGCGATTGCAACCGAGAAGATGAATATCAATTTCATATTCTCGGGGTGGGACGCCAAGCACACGCAATGGTCGTTCCTTTACACGCGCCTGCCGTATCTTCTCGCCTACGCCTACCAGATTGTTGAATCCGTGTGCTCCACGATCGCGCCTGGGCCGAAGGAGTATCGCGACGATATTGAACGTCGAATTGCGGCTCACGTGCTGATGTGGAGCGGGACGCTGGCGGACAACAAAACGTACGCATCCGCTCCTCTGCTCGGATTCGCCTTTAAATCCCGGGAATGGCTTTTCGCGCATTGCAAAGCGCACGGTTTCCGCGCTCCTGAATTCAAGGACCTCTTGCGCATGAGCCAGACCGGTGCTTTCCCCGGAGAATCGCGCTGGTCGCTTTGGCGGCGCCTGCGGAAGTTTCGGATAGCGGCCGAGGCCTGCGGATCGACCTCCGCTTCACGGCTCTCGACGGCGCAACGCGCGCTCGGATTCGACCCAATTCTTTAAGTTCCGTTATGTCGCGCAAGTCGAGAACGGATAGCAATCTGTCCGGACATCGCTGCGCTTTATTCGGGTCACAGCAATTGCACAAAGCGCTAGACAACCATTGGCAAATATGCCAATATCACTTTTATGCGTTACACCCGTGCGATCTCGTGGGTGAAGGCAGCCCGCAGGGAATTTGAAAAATTCCCTGCGGAAGCGCAGACGACGATTCTCGCGGCTCTGACTATTGCCGCCGAAGGTGGCAAGGTCGACATCGCCAAACCGTTCAGGGGCGTCGATGGCGGTGTATGGGAGATCGCCCTCAAACATAGAGGCGATGCCTACCGCACGATCTACGCCGTGCAACTCGGACCCGACTTGATCGTGATTGACGCCTTCCAGAAGAAGTCAAAGAGCGGGATCAAGACACCGCAGGTGGACGTGGACCGGATCAGAGATCGCATCAAACGATTGAAGGAAAGTCTGTGATTGCCAAGAAGGTCTTGAAAATGAAGAACCTGAAAGTCAAAGGCTTGAAAGCCGCAGACTCCGTGATCGACGATTTGGCAATCGTGCGCGGCAGCGGCAACGTGTTCCACGACTTCGGGCGACCCAACGCCGACCTTGAGCAGGCCCGCGCCATTCTCGCCGCCCGCATCGTCAAGACGCTGGACGAGCATAAGCTCACCGCGCGTGCGGCTGAGAAGCTGACGGGCGTGGCGCATACCGATCTGTCGCGTATCCGCAACGCCAAGCTGGAGCGCTTCACGCTGGACCGCATGATCACGATTCTCGGGAAGCTGGATCGGGACGTGGAAGTCAGTATCCGTGTCGCACCCCGCACGGCGGCGTGAGGTCGTAGGGCGGATTAGCGCAGCGTAATCCGCCACGAGACGGCGCAATACGCTTCGCTATTGCGCCCTACGCGGTCGCCCCGAGGCCGCGTCATTCAATTTCTTCGCCGTACTTGTCTTCTTCGGTGATCGCGCCAACGCGATGACCGGTTGCCTGTTTTTTGCGAAGACTTGCGCGCAACACGTCGAGGACCGGCTGCCGCTTTCGATCAGCCGTCTTTGCCAACGGCTTGCCGCGCGTGGTGGTGTCAGCCTTTTCGGGCATGGGACGCCTCGTAATCTAGTCACATCATATTGCTCACCAGAAGCAGTCGCGAGCAAAAGATTATAATCCTTTACAGCGTGACGCTGGCTCGATAGAAAAGGCGCATTATCGACAATTGAATTTCACGGTCGCGCGCTGACGCGCCACGCATTTCCGCTGACAAAAGCAAGGCGTGGATGCCGGGACAAGCCCGGCCATGACGGTGCATGCCACACCACACGCCACATCCGCTCATTCCCGCGAAAGCGGGAATCCAGCGCTTAAGCGATAGTCTCAAACGTGGCTCTGGGTCCCCGCTTTTTGCGCAAGACGCGCTTCGCGCTTTTGCGCGGGGACGAGCGGGATGAGACGCGACCACCAATCATCAAAGGACCACCACCATGACCGAACCCACGCCCGACGCCTGGGCGCAGATCCGCCATGCCTACGAGAACACCGACCAGCCGCTCGCGCATATCTGCGCCGCGCACGCGGTCAGCATCCCGACCGTGCGCTATCGCTTGAAGCGCTGGGGCTGGACGCGGCGAAAGCCGTTCGTGCCGCGTCATCAGCCGGTGGCGGCTATGGAGCTAGCAACGGTTCACCCCGCCCCGCCCGCCTTTCCTGCCGCTTCGGCGGTCGACCTTCCTCCTCCGGGAGAAGGCGAAGACAGCACCGCCACGACCGTGCAGCGGCTACAAAGCGCGGTGGCGCGGGTGCTACCCGCCATCGAAACCATCATCGGCCGGCTGGGAGCCGGCAATCTCAGTTCGGATGGCCTGGAAAAGGCCGGCCGCGCGCTCGGCGCCTTGACGCGCACCTTGCGCGAGCTGAATACGCTGCTGGCCGAGCACAATGCGCAGCCCGATGGCTTCCGCTGTGAATATTGCGACATGCCGCCGGAGGACGCGGACGCCTTCCGGGACGAGCTCGCCCGGCGGATCAACGCCTTCGTTGAATCGCGCAGAAATCCGGACGGCACGTTCAATGTTTGAGTTGAGGCGCAAAATAGCGCTTTCCGTCACGGCGATGGACGGCCCCGCCCGGACATGACAGACAGAGCCCATCATGCCCGATCAATACACCCGCAAAGAGATCGACGCCGGCCGCAAGATTTTCGGCGGCCACTGGGACTTCGCTTGGGCCGCCGCCTCGGTCGACTCGATGCCGCCGATGCGCGGCGTCGAAATCGCCTTCGCCGGCCGCTCCAATGTCGGCAAGTCGAGCCTCGTCAACGCCATCACCAACCGCAAGGCGCTGGCGCGCACCTCGCGCACGCCGGGCCGCACGCAGGAACTCATCTTCTTCAACGGCGGCTCCGAGCTGTCGATCGTCGACATGCCGGGCTACGGCTATGCCGCCGCCGCCAAGTCCAAGGTCTCGGCATGGACCGGCACCATCACCGCCTATCTGCGCGGCCGCGCCAATCTCGCCCGCGTCTATGTGTTGATCGACAGCCGTCACGGCCTGAAAGACACCGACGAGTCGATGTTCAAGGAACTGAGCATGTCGGCCGTCAGCCACCAGGTCGTTCTGACGAAATGTGACGCCATCACGACATCCGAACTCGCGGCGCGGATATCCGAGGTGGAAGCCGAACTGATCAAGAAACCGGGCGCCTATCCGGCGGTGCTGGCCACCTCCTCGCACGAGGCCACCGGCATGGACGAACTGCGCGCGGCGGTGGCGCGGCTGCTAGACGAACGCGAGCGCTGAGGCTAGAACCGCGCGACCCTTCATAACGGCCCGCGCCAAAGAGCCATCATGAGCAAAGCCCCGACCAATCCGCAAGAACAGGCTCACGTCCTCTCCGAGGCGCTGCCGCACATGCAGCGCTACGACGAGGAAATCATCGTCGTGAAATACGGCGGCCACGCCATGGGCGACGAGGAGAAGGCGCGCAGCTTCGCCCGCGACATCGTGCTCCTGGAACAGGCGGCCATCAATCCGGTGGTCGTGCACGGCGGCGGTCCGCAGATCGCGGCCATGCTCAAGAAGCTCGGCATCAAGTCTGAATTCGCCGCGGGCCTTCGCGTCACCGACGCTGCCACCATCGACATCGTCGAAATGGTGCTGGCCGGCTCGATCAACAAGGAGATCGTCGGCTACATCAACGACGCCGGCGGCAAGGCCGTCGGCCTCTGCGGCAAAGACGGCAACATGGTGAAGGCCAAGAAGGTCACGCGCACCGTGATCGATCCGGATTCCAACATCGAGAAGATCGTCGATCTCGGTTTCGTCGGCGAACCGGACCAGGTCGATCTCTTCGTGCTCAACGCCATTCTCGGCAAGGAGATGATCCCGGTGCTGGCGCCGGTCGCGACGTCAGCCGAAGGCGGCACCTTCAACGTCAACGCCGACACGTTTGCCGGCGCCATTGCCGGCGCGCTCAAGGCCAAGCGCCTGCTGCTGCTCACCGACGTGCCGGGCGTGCTCGACAAGTCGAAGAACCTGATCACGGAACTGTCGGTCGCCGATGCGCGCCGCCTGATCGCCGACGGCACCATTTCCGGCGGCATGATCCCCAAGGTCGAGACCTGCATCTATGCGCTCGACCAGGGCGTCGAAGGCGTCGTCATCATGGACGGCAAGGTGCCGCACGCCGTGCTGCTCGAACTCCTGACCGACGGCGGCGCCGGCACGCTGATGCATCGCTGATGCGGATTGCCGTCGCGACCGCGCTGGTATTGTTGGCGGCGGCGCCCGCGCATGCCGAGCTCACGCTCTGCAACCGCACCAGCTATCACATGGACGCGGCGATCGGGCTGGAGAAGCGCGCCAACGTGACGACGCGCGGCTGGTTCGCCGTCGAGCCCGGCCAGTGCAAGCAGGTCGTCGACGGCGCGCTCGATGCCGACATGGTCTATGTGCACACGCGCACGCCTCCCGTTTATGGCAGTTCGCCGACGCCGCAGGACGGCGAAGCGAGTTTCTGCATTCGCGAAGGCAGCTTCGAGATTTCCAATGCGCGCGGCTGTCCGGTGAGCCAGCAGGTGCGTTTCTCGGCGGCGCGGCCGTCCGACACGCCGAAGGGCCCCGCGGTCAATCTCGCCGAGGAAGCCGACTATGACGACGCGCAGGCGCGGCTTGCCGGCATCCAGCGCCTGCTGGTGATCGCCGGCTATGACGCTAACCCAATTGACGGCGTGCCCGGCGCGAAGACGACCGCCGCGATGAACAAGTTTCTCGCCGACCGCAAGCTGCCGGCGGAGACCGCGACGACGCCGGAGTTCTTCGCCACCTTGCTCGATGCCGCGCGCAATCCGGAAGGCCGCGGCTTCACCTGGTGCAACGACAGCAAATACACGGTGATGGCGGCGATCGGCACCATCGAAGGCACCGCGACCATCGCGCGCGGTTGGTATCGCGTGGACACCGGGCAATGCGTGCGGCCCGACGTGCGCGGCGATGCCAAGAAGCTCTACAGCTACGGCGAGGCCGTCGACAGCACCGGCCGCACCATCAAGAACGGCGATACGGTGCTGGCCTGGGGCGGCACGACGACCTTATGCACCCGCGACGGCCGTTTCGAACTCAGCGATCACAAGGATTGCGCCGCGCGCGGCCTGAATTCGGCCGGTTTTGCCGATATCGATCTCACCGGCAAACCCGCGACCACCGTGCGTTTCAAGGAACCCTAAGTGCAAGCCAATCCAGCGCCACGCGATTTCAGCCAGGTCGAGTCCTGGGTGTTCGATCTCGACAACACACTCTACCCGCATCATTTGCTGTGGCAGCAGGTCGACGATCGTATCCGTTCTTTCATCGTCGATTTCCTGAAGATCCCGCCGGACGAAGCCTTCAAGGTGCAGAAGGATTACTACAAGCGCTACGGCACGACGATGCGCGGGCTGATGACCGAGCACGCGCTCGATCACAACGAATATCTCGAATACGTGCACGAGATCGATCACTCGGTGCTGCAAGCCAATCCCCCGCTCGGCGCCATGCTACAGGCCCTGCCCGGCCGCAAGCTGATCCTCACCAACGGCACGCGCAAACATGCCGACGCGGTGATGACCAAGCTCGGCATTCACGAGCACTTCGAAGACGTGTTCGACATCGTCGCCGGCGAACTCGAGCCGAAGCCGGCCGCGCGCATGTATGAGCGCTTCCTGGACAAGCACGGCGTCGATCCGGCCAAAGCCGCGATGTTCGAGGACCTCGCACGCAATCTCACCGTGCCGCATGCGATGGGCATGACCACGGTGCTGGTGGTGCCGGGGCCCGACAACAAGGTGATCCGCGAGACCTGGGAATTGCAGGGCCGCGACGATCCGCACATCGACCACGTCACCGACGACCTGACGGGATTTCTCGGCTCGATCTTGAAAAATATTTCGCACACTGCGCGGTAGCGGATTTTTTCGTTCCGCTATCGGACATTGACCTACGTCGGTTACGGGTACTCCTGCGACTAAAGACGCAAGTCTTTCGCGTGCGCAGCAATCGACATGCGCGCGCCGCTTGCGTCTTGACCTTCGCCTTTCGTCCGAACGTAATTGCCGGATAAGCGGGGCGCGCTTGTAAAAACCGGAATTGAAATGCGGTCGAAGAAGCCGCGACCGCGCGACGTACCGTTCCTGGTCGACGTCGGCATCGCACTGGCGTTCGTTCTCGCCCTCTCGTTCTTCATCCTCGTGATGGAAGACCATTTCGGTGTGACGGGCCTCGATGCCGACCAGATGGAAGCCGACAGCACCGTCGTCGTCGCGCACGAACCGACACCCAATAAGCACAACTAAAAATCGGAGGAGGAAACAAATGACCGATAGTGTCATCGCGCAGCCGCTCAATCAGATGCGGTGGATGCAACTCGCGATCGGCGTGGTTTGCATGATCATGATCGCCAATCTGCAATATGGCTGGACCTTGTTCGTCGGCCCCATTAACAAGGCCCACGGCTGGGACGTCGCGTCGATCCAGCTGGCATTCGCCATTTTCGTCGCACTCGAAACCTGGCTGACACCGGTCGAAGGCTGGATCGTCGACAAGCTCGGCGCCAGCCGCGGCCCGAAACTCGTCGTCGCCATCGGCGGCGTGCTGATTGGGATCGGCTGGGTGATCAACGGCATCGCCGACACGCTTCCCCTTCTTTATCTCGGCGCCGTGGTGTCGGGCGTCGGCGGCGGCGCGGTCTACGCGACCTGCGTCGGCTTGGCGGTGAAATGGTTTCCCGATCGCCGCGGCCTCGCCGTCGGCCTGACGGCGGCCGGTTTCGGCGCGGGCGCGGCCATTACCGTGGTGCCGATCCGCGCCGTCATCGAGAGTTCGGGTTATGAGGCCGCGTTTCTGTATTTCGGCATCGGGCAAGGTGTCGTCGTGTTCATCATGGCGTGGCTGCTGCGCGGTCCGGAAGCGAGTGAAATCGCCGCCATGGAAAAAATGGTGCCGCCGAAAGTGATGCAGTCGATGCGCAGTTACACCCCGGGCGAAGTGCTGTCCTCACCGATCTTCTGGTTGCTGTACGTTATGTTCGTGATGGTGTCGGCAAGCGGCCTGATGGCGACGGCGCAGATTGCGCTGATCGCCAAGGACTTCAATGTCGCCAACACCGTCATCCTCGGCGGCGCCAGCGCATTATCGGTCGCGCTGATCGTCGACAATGTCGCCAAGGGTGCGGCGCGGCCGCTGTTCGGTTGGGTGTCGGACAATATCGGCCGCGAATACACCATGGCGATCGCCTTCGGCCTTGGCGCGATCTCGTACTGGTTGCTGGGAACGATGGAGACGGCGCCCTGGGCCTTCGTCGTGTTCGCAGCGCTGATCTTCCTGACCTGGGGCGAGATCTTCAGCCTCTTCCCATCGACCTGCACCGACAGCTTCGGACCGAAGTTCGCGACCGTGAACCTGAGCCTGCTGTACACGGCCAAGGGTGCATCCGCGTTCCTCGTGCCGGTCGCCAACATGATCCAGAAGTCGACCGGCAGCTGGCACATGGTTTTCCTGGCGACCGCGGTGATGAACTTCGTCGTCGTGGGCATGGCGCTCTTCATCCTGAAGCCGATGCGGTCCCGGGCGACACAAGCGGCGGCCGGTCAAATCCCGCAGGCCGTCCGCCCCGCCTGATCGCTTTCAGCGTCAGAATGGATGCAGGGCCCCGGTTTCCGGGGCCCTGTTTCTTTGTGTCCCGGGCGGGCAGTTCTCCCCAGTCACCTCCGCGGAAACCAGCCTTCGCCCGGCGCAGCTTGACAGCCCCGCCCCTCGCCACCGACAACCCGGAACCGAAGAATTCCGACGACGCCATTTCGAGGCCCTCAATGTCCAACGCCAAGCAACTCGCGACCCTTGCCAAGACCATCGACGACGCCTTTGAAGGCCGCGACAAGATCGGCCCGAAGACCAAGGGCGCGGTGCGCAAGGCGGTCGATACCGCGCTCGGCCTACTCGACACCGGCGCCGCCCGCGTCGCCGAGCGCCAGAGCGACGGCATCTGGCAGGTCAATCAGTGACTCAAGAAGGCCGTGCTGCTGTCGTTCCGCCTCAACGACATGACCGCCATTCCCGGCGGCCCCGGCAAGGCGGCGTGGTGGGACAAGGTCGACAGCAAGTTCAAGGGCTGGAATGCCGCGAAGTTCAAGAAGGCTGGCTTCCGCGCCGTGCCCGGATCGGTCGCGCGCCGCTCGGCCTTCATCGCGCCCGGCGTCGTGCTGATGCCGTCTTTCGTCAATCTCGGCGCTTACGTCGATAGCGGCACGATGATCGACACCTGGGCGACGGTCGGCTCCTGCGCGCAGATCGGCAAGAACTGTCACATCTCCGGCGGCGTCGGCATCGGCGGCGTGCTCGAGCCGTTGCAAGCCGGCCCGGTGATCATCGAGGACAACTGCTTCGTCGGCGCGCGCTCGGAAGTCGCGGAAGGCGTCATCCTGCGCGAAGGCTCGGTGCTGTCGATGGGCGTGTTCCTCGGCGCCTCGACCAAGATCGTCGATCGCGCGACGGGCAATGTGCTGATCGGCGAAGTGCCGCCCTATTCCGTCGTCGTGCCGGGCACGCTGCCGGGCAAGGATGGCGGGCCGGGCCTGTACTGCGCCGTGATCGTCAAGCGCGTCGACGAGCGCACGCGGTCCAAGACCAGCATCAATGAACTTTTGCGCGACTAGGAGCGACTAACGGCCGGGATCACCCTCAAGGAGACTGAGATGAATATTCCGGATCTGTTGTTTTCGACCCAAGGCCGCATCAACCGCGGCAAATGGTGGCTGGGCGTCGTTATCCTCGTTGCATGCTCGTTCGTCCTCGGCTGGCTGCTCTGGAAGGTTCAGGGCACGTCGATGTTCTTTACGTTCAGCGGCCGCCTGATGTCTTTCATTCTCAGCGCCGCGGTTCTGTTCGCGGGCTTTTGCCTGAACGCCAAACGGTTTCAGGACCGCAACAAGCCGAAGACCCTGGCCTATGCCGCGCTCGGCGTCGGCCTGCTCAAGGCCGTGTCCGATCTTTTACGCATGACCGGCGATCCGTGGGCTCACAACGGCAGCGACACCGCGTTCCAGGTGGTGCTGAGCGTCATCGGCATCTGGTATCTGGTCGAACTCGGCTGCCTCCGCGGCACCGCCGGACCCAATGACTATGGCGCGGATCCGCTGGGCGGCGACCCAGCACCGGCGCAGCCGGGGATATAACTGCAAAAAGGTAGCTCTGGTACCCTCCCCTGGAGGGGGAGGGTCGCTCGCCGAGCGAAGCGAAAGCGAGCGGGGTGGGGTGACCGTGACGCCAAACAAGTCGATCGAGAGTTTTCGCAAGTCAGCGGCGCGTCGCATGCGCGGGAATGCGACCGCAGCGGAAGCGCGTCTATGGTTTCATCTGCGACGGCACCCGATGATCGGCAGTCACTTCCGGCGGCAGGTGATCATCGGACCTTACATTGCAGACTTTGCCTGCATGGCGACCAAGATCATTATCGAGGTCGATGGATCGCAGCATGGCGAAAACAACAATCGTGCCGCCGACACGAAACGCACCCAGTGGCTTGAGGCTGAAGGCTATCGCGTTCTCCGCTATTGGAATAATGACATTTCCGGTAATATTGACGGCGTGCTGAGCGATATTCATGCGTCACTTGGCAATCCGCAAAACGACCTGCCACCGTTCAAGCACACAAGACGCCGAAAGCCTTTTCACCCCACCCCGCTCGCTTTCGCTTCGCTCGGCGAGCGACCCTCCCCCTCCAGGGGAGGGTGAAGAGAAGAGTCATGTCCGCAGACCCTATCGCCCTTACCCGCGACCTGTTGCGCTGTCCTTCCGTCACACCGGCGGAAGGCGGCGCGCTGGCGTTTCTCGAAAAGACGTTGAAAGCGGCTGGGTTCACCGTGCACCGGATGACCTTCAGCGAGCCGGGCACTTATGACGTCGAGAATTTCTACGCGCGCATCGGCACCGAGGCGCCGCATCTGATGTTTGCCGGGCACACCGACGTGGTGCCGACCGGCGACGAAAAGTCCTGGAGCCATCCGCCCTTCGCCGGCGAAGTGGCGGGCGGAGAATTGTTCGGCCGCGGCGCCGTCGACATGAAGGGCGGCATCGCCTGCTGCGTCGCCGCGGTGCTCGATTATCTCGCCGCCAACGGCGGCAAGCCCAAGGGCTCGATCTCGTTCCTGATCACGGGCGACGAGGAGAGCGTCGCCGTCAACGGCACGCCGAAGCTGCTGCAATGGGCCGCGGAGCGTGGCGAAAAATTCGATCACTGCATTCTCGGCGAGCCGAGCAATCAGGACGCGCTCGGCGACACCATCAAGATCGGCCGGCGCGGTTCGCTCAACGGCACGCTTATGGTCACTGGCAAGTCGGGCCACGTCGCCTACCCGCAGCGCGCCGACAATCCAGTGCGCAGCATCGTCACGCTGATCAACGCGTTGCAATCGGAGCCGCTGGATAACGGCAGCGCCACGTTCCAACCGTCGGGTTTCGAATTCACGACCATCGATGTCGGCAACAAGACGGTCAACCTCATTCCGGACGAAGCGCGGGCGCGCTTCAACATCCGGTTCAACGATTGTCATACGCTGGAGTCGCTGAAGGCCTTGCTGGAAGCGCGCGCGGCGAAAGCGGCCGGAGGCAAGATCAAGTTCGCCTTCAAGTTCGAGCCGTCGAACGCCGGTGTGTTCGTCACCAAGCCCGGCCCATTCACCGAGCTGGTCTCCAACGCCGTGTTCGACGCCACCGGACGCAAGCCGGAACTATCGACCACCGGCGGCACATCAGATGCGCGTTTCATCACGCATTACTGCCCGGTGGTCGAGTTCGGCCTGGTCGGGCAGACCATGCACGCGATTGACGAACGCGTGCCGGTCGCTGATCTGACGGCGCTGACGGCGATCTATCGGAAGATTGTGGATAGGTATTTCAGCTGAATCCCTCCCCCGCAGGGGGAGGGTGGCGAGCGCATGCGAGCCGGGTGGGGTTTAGCGAGATACGGATTGACGACCCCATCCCGCGCTTCGCGCGACCCTCCCCTTTCAGGGGAGGGATAAAAAGAAATCACACCAGCTTCGCATCCAGCGTGATGTCGGCCTTCAACAGTTTGGACACCGGACAGCCGGCCTTCGCCTTGGCGGCGAGCTCCTGGAATTTCGCGTCATCGGCGCCTGGGATTTTCGCCTTGAGCGTGAGCTTCACCGCGGTAATGGCGAAGCCGTCGGCCTGCTTGGTCAGCGTGACGTCAGCTTGCGTTTCCATCTTTTCGGCGGTCAAACCCGCCTCGCCTAGAATGAGCGACAGCGCCATGGTGAAGCAGGCCGCATGCGCCGCGCCGATCAGTTCTTCCGGATTGCTGCCGGGCTTGCCTTCGAAGCGGCTGGCAAAGCCATAAGGATAATCCTTGAGCGCGCCGCTCTTGGTCGAAATCGCGCCCTTGCCGTCTTTAATGCCGCCGGACCAAACCGCAGAACCGAATGTGCTCATGCTCATCACTCCTTGTGAAAATGTCCCCTGGATATAGGGCGGCAATGCCCGGGCGCCAGCGAAGTTCCGGCGAAAGCTTGTAGGGTGGGCTCAGCGAAGCAAGCCCACCTGGGACCTGAATAATGGCGGTCGGCACGGCGCAATGCGCCTTTGCCCACCCTACGGATAATCGACTTTCATCAGATAAAGCCCGTCCGGCGGCGCCACCTGGCCGCAGGCGGCGCGATCGCGGGCGTCGAGCGCGCGCGACAGGTCGTCCGCGCTCCAGGCGCCGGAACCGACCATCACCAATGAGCCGACCATCGAGCGCACCTGATTGTGCAGGAAAGACCGCGCCGATGTCGTGACGATGACATCGACGCCGTCGCGCGTGACGTCGAGCGTATCGAGCGTCTTCTCCGGCGATTTCGCCTGACACTCGGTCGAGCGGAACGTGGTGAAGTCATGCTTGCCGGTGAGACGCTGCGCGGCGTCATGCATGGCCACAGCATCAAGCGGCCGCGCTACGCGCCAGGCATATTTCAGATCGAAGGTGAGGTCGGGCCGCCGGTTGATGATGCGGTACATGTAGTGCCGCTTCACCGCCGACATGCGCGCATTGAAATCGTCGCCGACACGCTCGGCCGACAGCACCGCCACCGGATGTGGCCGCAGATGCGCGTTGAGACCGTCGCGGATCGTGTCGGTCTGCCAATCGCGCGCCAGATCGATATGCGCCACCTGCCCGCGCCCATGCACGCCGGCATCGGTGCGCCCGGCGCCCTGCACCAGGGTCATCGCGCCCGATAGCGCCGCGACCGCGGCCGTGAGCACGCCCTGCACGGTGATCTGGTCGGCCTGCGTCTGCCAGCCGCAGAACGGCGCGCCGTCATATTCGACGATGAGTTTGTAGCGAGGCATCCACCGCTCCGCTCGTCCCCGCGAAAGCGGGCACCCAGGACATCAGCGTCCGTCAGTTGAATTACTGGATTCCCGCTTCCGCGGGAATGAGCGGAGTTGGCATTCGTGCTCCACGAGCCGTCAGCGCCGCAATATCCCGCCGAGCGTACCACGGACGATGGCGCGGCCGATGGTGCCGCCCGTGCTGCCGCCGAGCGAACGGCCGAGGTCCGCCGCGATCTGGCCGGCGACGCGGTTGGTCACCGACCGCGTAATGTCGCGCGCGATGATCTGCCCGGTGGACAAACGTTGACCGCGCGGCCGGCTGGTGCCGAAAATCCCGCCCAGCATGCCGCCGACGCCGCCAAGAATGCCGCCGAGCACGCTGCCGCCGCTGGCGGGCGCGTCCGGTTGCGGCGCCTGGCCCGGCTGTTGTCCCGGCTCCGGCGGCGTCACGCTCGTGGTGCCGTCCTTGATGCGCTTCTGCAGAACCTCGTAGGCGGACTCGCTGTCCACCGCCTGATCGTATTTGCCGCGGACCGGGCTCGCGGCAATCGTCGCCTTGCGCTCGTCCGGCGTCACCGGTCCAAGCCGCGCCGACGGCGGACGGATCATGGCGCGCTCGACCATCGACGGCGTGCCGTTGCCTTCGAGGAACGAGACCAAAGCCTCGCCCTTGCCCATTTCCATGATGACCTGCGCGGTGTCGAGCCTCGGATTGGGCCGGAAGGTTTCCGCGGCGGCGCGCACCGCCTTCTGGTCGCGCGGCGTGAAGGCGCGCAGCGCGTGCTGCACGCGGTTACCCATCTGCGCCAGCACCGTATCCGGCACGTCGAGCGGATTCTGCGTCACGAAATAGACGCCGACACCCTTGGAGCGGATGAGGCGCACGACCTGCTCGATCTTGTCGAGCAGCGCCTTCGGCGCGTCGTTGAACAAGAGATGCGCCTCGTCGAAGAAGAACACCAGCTTCGGCTTGTCGGGATCGCCGACTTCGGGCATCTGCTCGAACATCTCCGACAGCAGCCACAGCAGGAAGGTGGCGTAGAGCTTCGGGCTCGCCATCAATTTGTCGGCGGCGAGAATATTGATGGTGCCGCGGCCGTCGCGATCGGTGCGGATGAAGTCGGTGAGTTGCAGCGCCGGCTCGCTGAAGAACTTGGTACCGCCCTGATTTTCAAGCACGAGCAGCTGGCGCTGGATGGTGCCGACCGTCGACTTCGACACATTGCCGTATTGCGTGGTCAGGTCGGCGGCGTGATCGGCCACCAGCGACAGCACCGCACGCAGATCCTTGAGATCGAGCAGCAGCAGGCCCTGTTCGTCGGCGACACGGAAGGCGATGTTGAGCACGCCTTCCTGCACCTCATTGAGATCCATCAGCCGCGACAGCAGCAGCGGACCCATTTCGGAAATCGTGGCGCGGATCGGATGGCCCTGCTCGCCGAACAGATCCCAGAACACGACCGGAAAACGATCGGGCTCGTAGTCGAAACCCATGTCCTTGGCGCGCGCAACGAACGCGTCCTTTTCGCCCGGCATCGACACGCCGGACAGGTCGCCCTTGATGTCGGCGGCGAACACCGAGACGCCGGCGTTGGCGAGACCTTCGGCCATCACCTGCAACGTCACGGTCTTGCCCGTGCCGGTGGCGCCGGTGACGAGGCCGTGGCGATTGGCGAAATGCAGCGTCAGATATTCGGGCTTGGCGCTTTTACCGACAAAGATCTTGCCGTCTACATCGACCGTCGACATCGCCCCAACTCTCCGCTCGCTCAATTTGAATCAAACCCGCGTGCGTCGCACGCGTGGCCGCTAGGTTGCATGATTTCGCCAGTGACGGCAAACCGCTGCCGCAGGTCACGCGACTTTAGTCGCGGCCTTGACCGCGGTGCCGCGCAGGAATTCGTCCACCTGCATCGCCTTGGCACCGGCGCGCTGGATCTGCACCAGCCGCACCGCGCCGTCGCCGCACGCGATGGTCAGCCTGTCGTCGAGCGTGGTGCCGGGCGCGCCCTTCCCGGACGCCAGCGTGCTGCGCAAGACCTTCACGCGCACGCCGTCGAGTTCGAACCAGGCGCCGGGAAACGGCGACAGCCCGCGAATGTGATTGTGTACGTCGGCCGCAGACTTCGACCAGTCGATGCGGGTTTCGTCCTTGCTGATCTTGGCGGCGTAGGTGACGCCCGCTTCCGGTTGCGGCGTCAGCGTCAACGTGCCGCGGTCGGCGGCCGCCAAAGCGCGCGGCATGGCGTCGGCACCCAGTTGCATCAGTGCATCATGAAGATCGCCCGCGGTCATGTCGGCGCCGATGCTCATGCGCTCCATCAGCGCCATCGCGCCGGTGTCGAGGCCTTCGTCCATCTGCATGATGGTGACGCCGCTCTCCTTATCGCCGGCCATGATGGCGCGGTTGATCGGCGCGGCGCCGCGCCAGCGCGGCAGAATCGAGGCATGCACGTTGAAGCAGCCGAGACGCGGCGCGTCGAGCACAGCCTTGGGCAAAATCATGCCGTAGGCGACGACGACTGCGGCATCCGCACTGAACGCGGCGAATTCGGCTTGCGCTTCCGATGTCTTGAGCGACTTCGGCGTCAGCACCGGAATGCCGAGGCCCCGCGCCTCGCGCTCGACCGGTGTCGGCACCAGTTCCAGCCCACGCCGACCGCCCGGCTTCGGCTCGCGCGTATAGACCGCGACGATGTCATGACCGGCAGCGTGCAGCGCCAGCAATGTCGGCACCGAGAAATCAGGCGTGCCCATGAAGATGAGACGCAGCGGCATGAACATCACCGTCATTGCGAGGAGCCAGTAGCGCGTTTACGCGCGTTGGCGACGAAGCAATCCAGAATAGCGGAGGTCGAGAACTGGATTGCTTCGGAGCTCTCGCTCCTCGCAATGACGACCCAAATTTATCCCAGCCCACTCTAGCCAATATGATGCGACGGCTCTTTGTCCTTGGCGAGCGACGGCGCGACGCCCTTCTTCGCGGCCTTGGTGAACTTCTTCACCACCATGTCGCGCTTGAGCTTGGAGATATGGTCGAGAAACAGCACGCCGTTGAGATGGTCGATCTCGTGCTGCAGGCAGGTCGCGAGCAGACCATCGGCCTCGATCTCGTGCGTCTTGCCGTCGAGATCGAGGTACGTGACCTTGATCTTCTCCGGCCGCTCGACCTCTTCGTAATATTCCGGGATCGACAGGCAGCCTTCCTCGTAGACCGACTTCTCGTCGGATGAACTGACGATCTCGGGATTGATGAAGACCTGCGGCTGCGGCGCTTCTTCCTTGCCGGCGAGGTCCATGGTGACGACGCGCGTCGGCACGCCAATCTGGATCGCGGCCAGGCCGATGCCCGGCGCCGCGTACATGGTTTCGAACATGTCCGCGACGAGCGTGCGGACCTCGGCGTCGATCGCCTTTACCGGCTCGGATTTCAGGCGGAGACGCTTATCGGGGATGATGAGAATGTCGCGGATGGCCATGGGCCGATTTAAGGGGTGCCGTTATTCCGGTCAATGCGGCGTTTCCCATTGATTGGCAGGACTTAGCGCCCTTGAGCTGCGCCGAAAGCCGGGCTATTGTTCCTGTTTCGTTCTATAGGCTTCGAATCACGGTATAAGCGCGCATGACCGAAACCATTCTCCTCGTCCTCGGCCTCATCATCGCGGCCGGCATCATCGCCATCATCGTGCTGCTGCTGCGGCCACGCGAGGCCCCGGCGGACCCGGCCGCCGACCAGAGGCTGGCGGCGCTGAACTCGCGCCTCGATGCCATGGGCAACTGGCTGCAGAACTCGCATACCCAGTTGCAGCAGACCGTGAATACGCGGCTCGACGCGGTGTCGCAGAACATCGGCGAGTCGATGAAGACGACGACCAAGAACACCACCGATCATTTGCAGGCCCTGCACTCCCGGCTGGCGGTGATCGACTCGGCGCAGAAAAACATCACCGAACTGGCGACGTCAGTGAATTCGCTGCAGGGCGTTCTCAGCAACAAGCAGTCGCGCGGCGCCTTCGGCCAGGGCCAGCTCGAAGCGATCATCGCCGACGTGCTGCCGAAAGGCGCCTACGAATTTCAGCACACCTTGTCGAACCGCACGCGGCCGGACTGCGTGGTCTTCATGCCCGACTCCGGGCCGCTGGTGATCGACGCCAAGTTTCCGCTCGAAGCCATGACCGCGTTGCGGAACGCGGAAACCGACGACGAGCGCAAGCTCGCGGTGGCGCGCGTGCGCCAGGACATCGGCAAGCATGTCGCCGATATCGCCGGCAAATATCTGCTGCCGGGCGAGACACAGGACGTCGCTTTGATGTTCATCCCGTCGGAGTCGGTCTACGCCGATCTGCATGAATCCTTCGACGATCTGGTGCAAAAGGCGCAGCGTGCCCGCGTCATGATCGTGTCGCCGACGCTCATGGTGATGGCGATCCAGGTCATCAAGCAGGTACGCAAGGACGCGGAAATGCGCGAGGCCGCCGACCAGATCCGCACCGAGGTCGGCATGATGATGAAGGACGTTGGACTGCTGGGCGACCGCGTGCGCAAGCTGCAGAACCACCTCAACCAGACCAATGGCGATATCGACGCCATTCTCATCTCGACCGGCAAGATCGAGAAGCGCGCTGGCAAGATCGAGGGGCTGGATTTCGACACCGGCGACGCTCCGAGTGCCGATGTCATTCCGGCGCCAATCCGCAAGCTGGGTGCGGCGGAGTGAGATCCCTGTCATTCCGGGGCGCGGCTGAAAGCCGCGAAGCCGGAATTCAGAAGCGACAACATGTAGCTCTGGATTCCGGCTTCGCTCGCCTTGCTCGCGCGCCGGAATGACGTAGAGATCACGCATGACCCCTTCCGGCGCGACTTCGTCCAAACCCACCGTTCTCGAAACGCTCGCGGTCTATCTCAAAGCCCGCGTGCTGATCGTGCTGTTTCTCGGTTTTTCCGCCGGCCTGCCGCTGGCGCTGTCGGGCTCAACACTGCTGTTCTGGGCGGCGGAAGTCGGCGTCGATCTGAAGACCATCGGCCTCTTCGCGCTGGTCGGCACGCCCTACACACTGAAATTCCTGTGGGCGCCGATCGTCGATGCGCTCGACGTGCCGGTGCTGGCGCGTTTGCTCGGCCGGCGGCGCGGCTGGCTGCTGCTGACGCAGCTTCTGCTGATCGCCGCCATTTTGTTTCTCGGCATCAGCAATCCGGCGTCATCGCCCGCCATCGTCGCCATCGGCGCGCTGATGGTCGCCGCCGCCTCGGCGACGCAGGACATCGTCATCGACGCCTTCCGCATCGAAAGCCTGAACGAAAACGAACAGGCCGCCGGCATGGCATCTTATGTCGCGGCCTACCGCATCGGCATGCTGGTTTCGAGCGCGGGCGCTCTCTACATCGTCAGCGGCTTCGAGGCGCTCGGCTTCACCAAGGCCGGTGCCTGGAGCGCGGGTTATGTCGCCATGGCCGCGCTGATCGTCATCGGCATTGTGACGACCTTGATCGCGACCGAGCCGGAGAAAAACAAAGAAGCCGCCGCCGTTCCCGAGCGCGAAAGCCCGTTGCAGCGCCTCAAGCGCGCGATCTCCGGCGCGTTCATCGATTTCTTCACCTATGACGGCATGCGGATCGCCGTCGTCGCGCTGATCTTCGTCGTGCTGTTCAAGCTGACCGACGCGCTGGCCGGCGTCATGACCGGACCGTTTGCCGTCGAACTCGGCTTCTCGCGCACCGAATACGCCAACATCGTCAAAGGCGTCGGGCTGATCGCGTTGCTCGCCGGCGGCTTTGCCGGGGGCTACATCGCCCGCGCTTTGCCGCTGGCGGCGAGCCTGTGGATCGGCGGCATCCTGCAGTCGGTCGCCAATCTGTCGTTCTCGTGGTTGGCGGTGATGGGCCACGATTTGCTGTGGCTCACCGTCGCCATCTCGGTCGAGAACTTCACCAGCGCCATCGGTACCGTGATGTTTGTCGCCTATCTGTCCGCGTTGTGCCGCAACCCGCTGCACACGGCGACGCAATATGCGCTACTCACGGCGCTCGCTGCCGTCGGCCGCACGTACCTGTCAGCCGGCGCCGGCTACCTGGCGTCATCGACCGGCTGGGCGTGGTTCTTCGTGATCTGCGCGCTGGCCGGCATTCCGTCGCTGCTGCTGCTGGCGTGGCTGCAGACGCAGGGGCATTTCGGGCGGCTGGCGAAAAAGTCGGCCTTGTAAGCCCTAGAACAGCGTCCGCTGCTTGATCGCCGCCGACAAGGTGCCTTCGTCGAGATAATCGAGTTCACCACCGACGGGCACGCCGTGCGCGAGTCGCGTCACCTTGACGTTCGCGCCTTGCAGCAATTCGGTGATGTAGTGCGCGGTGGTCTGGCCATCGACCGTGGCATTGAGCGCGAGGATGACTTCCTTGACGGCTTCGGCATGCACGCGCGAGATCAGCGCATCGATGCTCAGGTCCTGCGGGCCGACGCCGTCGAGCGGCGACAACGTACCGCCGAGCACGTGATAGCGGCTGTTGACGGCATGCGCGCGCTCCAGCGCCCACAGATCGGCGACGTCGGCGACCACGACGATGATCGATTGATCGCGCCGCACGTCGGTGCACACCGTGCATGGATCGTGGGTGTCGATATTGCCGCAGGTCGAGCAGACGACGATCTTGTCCAGCGCCACCTGCAACGCATTGGTGAGCGGCGTCATCAACGCTTCGCGCTTCTTGATGAGATGCAGCGCGGCGCGGCGCGCCGAACGCGGACCGAGGCCCGGCAGCTTCGACAGCAGCAGGATCAGGCGTTCGATTTCGGGGCCGGCAACGGCGGACGCCATCTTACAGCTTCATTCCCGGCGGCAGCGGCAGGCCGCCGGTCAAGGCCTTCATCTTGTCCTGCATGACATCCTCGGCCTTGCGGCGCGCATCGGCATGCGCCGCGACCAGAAGGTCCTCGAGGATTTCCTTGTCGTCCGGCTTCATCAGCGAGTCGTCGAACTTGACGCTTTTCATGTCGCCCTTGGCGGTGAGCGTCACCGTCACCATGCCGCCGCCGGCCGTGCCGTCGACGGTGATGGAATCGAGCTCGGCCTGCATCGCCTGCATCTTGGATTGCAGCTGCGCCGCCTGCTTCATCATGCCCAGGAAATCGGCCATTAATCTTCGTCCTCTTCCGGCGCGGCTTCCAGCCCGGTCTCCGCCGCAGCGGGCTCCACCGCCGTCTGCGTCACATTGACGACCTTGGCGCCGGGAAAGCGGTTGAGCACCGCCTGCACCAGCGGATCGCTCTGCGCGCCTTCTTCGAGCGTGGCCTGCCGCGCGTCGGCCTGCTCGCGCATGGTCTGCGCGCCCTGCTCCTTGGAGACGACGACGATCCAGCGCTTGCCGGTCCAGCCGGACAGCTTGCGCTGCAGATCGTGCACTAGCGTCTTCGGCGCGCTCGGCAGCACCGCGAGCTCGAGCTGGCCATCCTCGCACTTCACCAGCCGCACATCGCGCTCCAGCGCCATCTTCATGCTGATGTCGCGCTTGTCCTGCGCCAGCGCGATGATTTCCTCGAAGCTGCCGATGGCTAAGGTCGGCGCTTCGGGCTGCGACTGATCGACCCGCGCCGCCGGGTCTTCCGCCGGACGTGGCGAGGCCGCAACCTGCATCCGCGCACCGCCGCCACCGCGCGGTGCTTCAAACCGCGGCGCGAAACTTTGCGACGTCGCCGACGGGCCCGACGCGCTCGCGCCATTGCCCGACGACCGGGCGGCAGCGCCCCCACCACCCTCGCCGAGCGAGCGCACGACTTCGTCCGGCGTCGGCAGATCGGCGGCATAGGCAATACGCACCAGAACCATCTCGGCGGCGGCCACCGGACGGCCGGAGGATTGCACCTCGCTGACGCCCTTGAGCAGCATCTGCCAGGTCCGCGACAGCACGCGCATCGAGAGTTGCGTCGCAAAGCTGCGGCCGCGCACACGTTCGGCTTCCGACAGCGACACGTCCTCGCCGACGCTCGGCACCACCTTCACCCGCGTGACAAAGTGCGTGAACTCGGCGAGATCGCTGAGGATCACCGCCGGATCGGCGCCGATATCGTATTGCGCGCGCAGTTCGTTCAGCGCCGCGGCGACATCGCCCTTCATCAGCGACTCGAACAGATCGACGATGCGCACGCGGTCGGCGAGGCCGAGCATCTGGCGCACGTCTTCGGCGCGCACCGGGCCTGCGGCATGCGCAATGGCCTGATCGAACAGCGACAGCGAATCGCGCACCGAGCCTTCGGCGGCGCGCGCCACCAGGGCCAGCGCGGCCTGCTCGACTTCGATCTTTTCCTTGGCGGCGATATTGCTCAGATGCTGCACCAGCAGATCGGCATCGACCCGCCGCAGGTCGAAACGCTGGCAGCGCGACAGCACCGTCACCGGTACCTTGCGGATTTCGGTCGTGGCGAAAATGAACTTGGCGTGTGGCGGCGGCTCTTCCAGCGTCTTGAGCAGCGCGTTGAACGCGGCGCCCGACAGCATGTGAACTTCGTCGAGGATGTAGACCTTGTAGCGCGCCGACACCGGCGCATAGCGCACCGCGTCGTTGATCTGGCGCACGTCGTCGACGCTGTTGTGCGAAGCGGCGTCCATTTCCAGCACGTCGATGTGCCGGCTTTCGATGATGGCCTGATCCTGCACGCCCATCACCGGCATGTGGATCGTCGGCCCCTTCACCGAGCCGTCCGGCAGTTCGTAATTCAGCGCGCGGGCGAGAATGCGCGCGGTCGTCGTCTTGCCGACACCGCGGACGCCGGTGAGGATCCAGGCCTGCGGAATGCGGCCGCTCTCGAACGCATTCGAGATGGTGCGCACCATCGCGTCCTGGCCGATCAGGTCTTCGAAACTCGAGGGGCGGTATTTTCGGGCGAGCACCCGATAGCCGCCGCCCTCGGCGGGCGTGGCGCCGAGGTCCAGACCGAGACTGGCTGCTTGTTCCGGAGCTTTGGTCTGCTCGTCCATCGTGCCATCCGCAACAGCGCGTCAAAGACGCTGATCCGCGCGCGGCGCCCGAGCTCAACGCTTCGCTCGCGGAAAAATTGGGTGGGAGGCTGACGAGCGACCCGTCCGTGCTCGTTAGGGCTGCTTCCTTCCGGATCTGACCCGGTTGGCGAGTGGTGCGTCCACTGCCAACCTCCCGCTCCCTATATCGGGCCAAAGGACGCGGAAAGCAAGCACGCGCAGCCGTGCTCTGATAGGTTTCCTCCGAAAGAATCGTCCCGAATAACCCAATCATTTCAGATACTCACAAGGCACTCCCATGACGTGGTCGCTGCACCCGAAGCTGTCCGAACTCACCACCGAGGTCGGCGATCTGCCGCTGTCACGCGTGCTGCTGGAAAACGACTCCAATTACCCGTGGCTGATCCTAGTGCCCCGTATGGCGGGCATTTCCGAACTCATCGATCTCGATCCCAATGAGCAGGTACAGTTGCTGGGCGAGATCGACGCCGCCTCGCGCGCGCTCAAGGCCGTCGCGACCTTCGAGAAACTGAACATCGGCGCGCTCGGCAACATGGTGAAGCAATTGCACGTTCACGTGATCGGCCGCAGCTCGACCGACGCCACCTGGCCCAAGCCGGTCTGGGGCCTGGCGAAGCCCGTGCCGTATGAGCCCGAGGCGCGTAATGTTCTCGTCAAGAAATTGCGGCACGAACTGAAGATGTGATTCCCGCCGGCGCAATGGGCAGACCGCAAGGCGCCCACATTGCGCTTCCCGATTCGCCGTGCGACTTTCCGCCACGCATGCCTCTTTGCCCCAATCTCGGACCCAAGCCCCGCCTCGGCTACGCCGAAAACCGCCTCGAGCGCGCCGCCGAGCGCCGCCGCGACGCGGCCGCCCTTGATGCCATGATGTCGGGCGCCAAAGCCGGCGCTTACGTCATCGGCGGCGAGATGATCCTCGCCAAAAAAGGCGCACCACTGGGCAATCCGCTGTTCACGCTCGCGGAAGCGCGTGCATTGGCGCCGGCGACGGAAACGGTATTCCTCGGCCATCTCGATGAAGCCGGACACTTTGCCTTCGGCATCGCGCCAGAAGCCGCCGAAGCGCTGAAGTCACGCGACGACCTGCTCATCACAGATTTGCGCTCCATTGCCGTGCAGGGCCTGGTCGATGCCGAACACCTGCCGCCGATCGCTGAAGGCAAGGCGGTGCTGCACTGGCACGCCAAGCATCGCTTCTGCTCGAACTGCGGCGCGGCAACCAACACCGTCGATGGCGGCTGGCGGCGCGATTGCCCGAACTGCAAGACCCAGCATTTCCCGCGCACCGATCCCGTCGTCATCATGCTGATTATCGACGGCGACAATTGCCTGCTTGGCCGTTCGCCGCGTTTCGCCACCACGATGTGGTCGTGCCTTGCCGGCTTCATCGAACCGGGCGAGTCCTTCGAGGACGCCGTGCTGCGCGAAACCCGCGAGGAAGCCGGCATCCGCTGCGGCAAGGTGCAGTATTTCCGCTCCCAGCCCTGGCCCTTCCCATCGTCGCTGATGATCGGCTGCCATGCGCAGGCGCTGAGCCGCGAAATAACGGTCGATCGCGAGGAGCTTGAGGACGCCCGGTGGTTTAGCAAGGATGAGGTCGCGGCCATGCTGATGCGCAAGCATCCGGACGGCCTGACCACGCCACCGCCGGTGGCGATTGCGCACCACATTATCCGCGCCTGGGTAGAGGATGACGTCAGTTTTGAGTAACGCGGCCCCTAAAATTCTGTGCGCCGGTGGCGCAGTTCAAGACATCATTATGCGGGTCGATACATTCCCCGCCGCCGGCTCCAAGGTTCAGGCTTCCGAATTCCTCATCACCAGCGGCGGCCAGGCCGGCAATGCCGCCGTCGCTGTCGCGCGTCTCGGCGCGCAGTGCAGCTATATCGGCGCCTTGGGTGACACCGACGACGAGGTCGCCAATACCATTGCCAGGACGTTCGCCGGCGAAGGCATCGACATCAGCCGCGCCTTGCGCGTGAAAGGCGCCCGCTCCTCGGTGTCGACCATCATGATCGACAAGACCGGCGAGAAGATGATCGCGACGCGGCGCGACACCGGCTTGAGCAGCGCAACGCCTGCCGACCCCGATGCCGCGGTTGCGGCCATTGATGCCGTGCTGCTGGACAATCGCTACGCCAACCTGTCGCTGCCGATCTGCCTCGCGGCGCAGAAGCGCGGCATTCCGCGCGTCGTCGATCTCGACAAGCCCTCGCCCGCCGACGATCCGCTGGTCATGGGCAGCACGCATGTCATCTCCTCCGCCGAAGCGATGCGTGAAAGCACCGGGGAAAAGGATTACGGCGCAGCGCTCAAGAAATTCGCGACGGTCTACAAAGGCTTCCTCGCCGTCACCGATGGACCGGCCGGTGTTTACTGGCTCGACAAAGGCGACGTCCGCCACATGGATGCGTTCAAGGTCGACGCCGTCGATACGCTCGGCGCGGGCGATACCTTCCACGGCGCCTTCACGTACAAACTTGTTGAGAGCAACGACGTTGTCGACGCTATGCGGTTTGCCGCTGCCGCGGCGGCGCTCAAGTGCCTGCATTTCGGCGGGCTGATGGGGGCGCCGACGCGCGCGGAAGTCGATGCATTTTTGAAGAAGCACCGCTAGCGCGGATTCCCGGCTCCAAAAATCCGCATGCCGCCCATTTGGCGATCCTGCCGGGCCGGTCTAAATTCCGAAGCGCGTTCCTCCACGCGCGACCGTCGAACATCGACACGAGGGAATTGTGATGCCTGACACAAAGATCTTTCGCGCCTTGGCCGAGGCTTTCGTGGCGGAAGGTGTCGACACGCTTTTCGTGCTCACCGGCGACGGCAACATGCATTGGGAAGCCGCCATCGCCGAGGCGCCGGGCTTTCAGAGCTATCACGTGCGGCACGAGCACGCGGCCTGCGCGATGGCGTCGGCCTATGCGGTGAAGACCGGCAAGGTCGGCGTTGCGTCGGTGACCTGCGGCCCCGGACTGACCCAGATCATGACGGCGCTGGCGACCGCGGCACAGGCGCGGATTCCGCTGGTCGTTTTCGCCGGCGAGAGCCCGCTGAATGCCGCCTGGTACAATCAGCACATCGATCAGGCGCCCTTGGTGCTCGGCACCGGCGCGCGCTACATCGAGGCCCACAGCGCCTCGCGCGTTCTCGACGATGTCCGCAACGCCTTTCTGATCGCCCGGCGCGACCGCATTCCCGTCGTCATCGGCGTGCCGCTCGATCTGCAACAGCAGACGCTGACGAACGCGAAGGCCTATGTGCCCTCGCAATCGTTGTTGCCCGCCACCGGACCGATGCCGCCGCATCCCGATGACGTCGCCCGCGCGCTTGAACGCATCAAGGGATCGAAACGCATCATCATCCTGGGCGGCCGTGGCGCGTACCAGAGCGATGCCGCCGCCGCATGCGAAACACTCGCCGGCCTGTGCGGTGCGCTGCTGTCCGCGACGCTGCCGGTGCGCGGCCTGTTCGACCACAGCCCCTACTCTATCGGTATCGCCGGCGGGTTCGCCCATGAGGTAGCGCGCGAATATTTCGAAAAAGCCGATCTCATCATCGGGGTCGGCGCCAGCCTCACCCATCACACGGTTGACGGCGGGAAACTGTTTCCGAACGCCAGCATTCTTCAGATCGACGTCGAGCCGGTCGGAATCCGGCAAGGCCGCAAAGCCGCGGACGACTATGTGCGCGGCGACGCCACGCTGACGGTGCAGGCTTTGATCGACGGACTCCAGGGCGCCAAGCGCCAAGCCGATTCGGCGTGGCGGTCGCCCGATCTCGCGGCGCGCATGGATGGCCCACCGGACTCGACCGCTTTCGCCACGTTGGGTGCCGGCGCCGATCCGCGCGATGTTGTGAGAGCGATCGACAACGCAATCCCCAAGGACTGGGAGATCGTCAACGCGTCCGGCCACTGCTCTTATTTTTCGGCGCAGATGCGCGGACGCTCGGCGGAGCGCTTTCTGACCATCAGAGAGTTCGGCGCCATCGGCAATGGCTTGAGCTACGCCATCGGCGTGGCCGCGACAAAACCCGACCGGCCTGTTGTGTTGATCGACGGCGATGGCGGCTTCCTGATGCATGCCCAGGAGCTGGAAACCATCCGCCGTCACAAGCTCAAAATCCTGATCTGCATTTTGAACGACGGCGCCTACGGCTCTGAAGTTCATAAACTCCGCGCCGACGGCATCAATGACCACGGCGCGATCTTCGGCCGCGGGGATCTGGGACAGGTCGCGCGTGGCTTCGGCTTAAGGGGCGAAGTCGTGACCGACCTGTCGACGCTGCCCGCGCTTCTGGCCGCACACGAGAAGAGCAGTCAGTCCGAAGTCTGGGATTTCCCGATCTCGGATCGGGTCACGTCGCCTGTGATGCGGGCCCTTGTAGCCAAACGAAAGTAAGACGCCGACATCCGACCGGACAGGCCTGCGACAGACGTGCGCGCCGCGCTGCGGCTTCGCCGTCATTGGCACGGCACGCCTGCCCGCCGCGCAGCACCACATTGCGCTTGAAATAGAATATTTTTCTTTGTATGAACGTAAAGAAACGGAGAATTAGAAAATTATTCTAATTTATTACCGTAACGAGCAAACTTGTACTGAGTTTCGAAGGAAATCGAGCATGGACGCCATTGACCGCAAGATTCTCGCCGTTGTCCAACAGGACGCCTCGCTCTCCGTGGCCGAAATAGGCCAGCGCGTCGGGCTGTCCTCGACACCTTGCTGGAAGCGGCTGCAGCGTCTGGAGGCCGACGGCGTCATCACCAAGCGCGTCGCCATCATCGATCCGGCCAAAGTCGGCCTTGGCATCACCGTGTTCGTTTCGGTCGAGACCGGCGATCATTCGCAGGACTGGATGGCGAAATTCGCCGACACCGTCGGCGCCATGCCGGAGGTGATGGAGTTCTACCGCATGGCGGGCGACGTCGATTACATGCTGCGCGTCGTCGTGCACGACATGCCCGGCTACGACACGTTCTACAAAAAGCTGATTGCCACCGTGCCGTTGAAAAACGTCACGTCGCGCTTTGCGATGGAGCGGATCAAGTCGACGACGGCGCTGCCGATCACGCCCTGACCGGCGTCAGGTGCAGGTGGTGGTGCCATAGGTCGGCGCGGTGATGCGCGGCGACATGTACATCTTGTCCGACAGGTTCAGCGTACCGCTGATGGTGTAGCCAACCGTCGGCGTATAGGCGTAGGACGCTTCCGACAGGATCAGGTACGAATTCGCCACAGCCAGCGCCGACGGAATGGTGATCGTGCCGCTGTTGGCCGTGCCGTTCCGCGTCACGCTCCACTTCACTGTCGCATTCTTGCTGGCGTCGATCTTGATGCAGGTGACCGTCATCTTCAGCTTGCTCGCCGTGTAGGGCGTGATGATCGCGCCCGACGCGTCGAGAATGTTGGTCATGTCGGAAGTGCTGATGGTGGTCGCTTGCGCCGACAGGTTCGCCAGCGCTGCGGCGATCAGGCTGACCTTGCGGTCGCTGCCGACGCCGTCGGCGATTTCCGCACAGCCCAGATAGAGGCCGATCATCACCGGCGCCAGCAACGCGAATTCCACCGCTGAAACGCCGCGCTTGTCGCGCCCGAGCCGGGCAATCGATCGAAGAAGGCTCATGTCAGCATCCCCCCGTCGTCGAATAGGGTTCGTTGCGGAACACCGCCGTCGCGACCAGTAGACGTTTGTTGCCATTCAGGTTTGCCAATGACGTGTTCCACATCGTCACGTAGATCGGCCATTGATAGTAGAGGGTCACGCGCACGATGCAGCCCGGACCGCCGGGGACGTAGCCTGCTTTGGTGGCGTCGAAGTTGCCGCTGGTGACAGGCGTGGAGTTATCGACCGTACTGAAGGTCGTGTAGGTCTTGACGTCGACGGTCATGCCGCCGGAACAGTCGAACAGGCCGTAGACGCGCGCGCAGACTGCGGTCTTGAAATCCGCCTGCGAGTAGCTGGCCGTTTGCGCCTGCCCGGTCATGATGAGACGCGACGCGTCGGCCGCGGTCGCTTCCATCGTTTGCTGCGCGAAGAAGACAAACGCGGTTTCGAGAATGGCGAAGGTCAGCGCCAGAAACGGCGCGGCGACGAGCGCGAATTCGACCGCGGCGGCGCCGTCCTGCTGACGCACGAAGCGGCGCGCGAGGCGCGACGGCAGCAGCCGACCCAGCCTGGTCATGAAGGTACTGCGCGCGGCATCAGACATGGAAATGGGGCCCGATATTTCGAAGCTGCGCCGATATTAACAGCGCGCCGTTTTCAATTTCTTGCGCACATTGCCTCGAACGAAGGCAATCGCGTTAACGCACCGCTAACCGTACGGCACGAAGGCCTACTTCGGACCCTGCTGCGCTTGTGTGGCGCGGGCGCCGGACTGACCGATCGTCTCACTGAAATACTTGTTGTCGTCGCCCAAGGTGGCGCGCGGCGAGCATTCCGGCGCGCAACTGTAGGATTCACGGGCGGCGCCCTTGTAGACGACGATCAGGTTTGCGCCGGTCGCGCCGACAACCTGCACCTTCGTGTCCATAACGATCTTGCCGTTGCGGTCCATCGCCAGAAGGTTGGTCGCGCCATAGCCCTTGCCGGTGACGACCAGAATGCCGCCGCTTTGCAACGTTGCGTCGGCGATCAACGGATTACCGATGACGATGGTGGCGACCTTTTCCGGCAGCCGCATGATCTGCGCCTGATCGAGACTGACGGTGAAGGTGTCGGCCACGGCCGGAAATGCGGTTAGCATGGTGGCAGACAACAGCGCGGCCAAAACCAGTCGCTGACGACGCCCGAACACGGCCGGCATTGAACTCTCCAACGCTACACACGCAACTAAAACCCGCCGCAACAGGACGGGGCACTGGCCCGAGAGTTGACTGCAAATTGGTGAATGAAGTGCAAAGGCCGGTACCGCGGCCTCGACGCCGCCAGCGCCTGTCAGCCTTTGACCACGGGCTGCTTTTCAGCCGGCTTTGCCGCCCACCGGGCGCGCCACTCGTCGATGATGTGGCGGAATGGATAGAGCATCTGCGCGCCAAAGCCGGCAGGGAAATGCATGTCGTCGACGCCGTAGGCATCTGGCATCTCGTTTGCCGGCATATAGAAGGTGCCGAACATCAGGTCCCAGACCGGAAAGGTGCCAGCGAAATTGCTCGAGCCGCCGCGGTCGGCGGCGGTGTGGTGCCAACGGTGGAACACCGGGCTCGCCAGCACGTATTTGAACGGACCGAAGGTCCAGTTCAGATTGGCGTGGACCATGGCCGATGTCGCGGTCGTGAACGGCCCGACCCAGACCATGACATTCGGTGAGATGCCGGCCAGCAGCAGCGCCACGTCGACCATGACGGTACCGAGGAAAATGTTGATCGGGTGAAAGCGCGCCGCCGAGATCCAGTCGAGTTCCTCCGACGAATGATGGATGGCGTGGTACTTCCACAGATCGGCGCCATGAAAGGCGCGATGCGTCCAATAGGTCAGGAAGTCCGAGGCGACGATGAAGATGATGGCCTGCGCCCACAGCGGCAGCGATGCGAGCGGACCGAAGCCGTCATTATAGAATTCGTTGAGCGCCGCTTCGCCGTGAATGTTGAACAGTAGCGCCGCGCCCAGCACCATCAAGCCGATGCGCACATAACGCGCCATCAGCGGGATCAGGAACCAGTAGAGAGCGTCGGTGACGATCTCGCTCTTGCGCCACCAGCGCTGGCCCGGATTGCACGCCATCCAATGCGTCAGCAGCGCAAAGCCGATACCGAATGCGAGCGTGACCGGCACCAGCTTGAGCATTGTCGCGCCGGAGACCGAAAGGATGCTCATGAATTCGTTGAACATGCCCTTTGGCTTGCCGCACCCGAAGTTAAGATGCAGTGAACTTTACGCATTCGGCGACGCCGCAAGCGGCCGCTCCGACACGGCAGCCAGAGAAGAACCGCAAGAACGCGAGGCCGCGCACAGTATTGGAGGACGGCCACCAGCAGTGAAGCGAACGGTATCTGCGGTTTTTATATTAAAAATACGGCGATATATTATGTATTCAAAAGACTATCTTCGATTATATTGAGTATATAATAGAGTTACGTTTTGTTAACGATACTATTATTTGAGTAATAGCTTGTTAACTACGATTTATATACCACTCATTACCCTAAGTTTCTCCAATCACATTAACCGGCATGCAAGACCTACACGGTACGTTGCGGCATTGGTTCTTGGGAACGGGAGATCAAAACCCGTCCTCTGGATCAGCTCAGACAGCCACGTGTGGATTTAGGAGCTACCGATGAAAAACCTCTTGGTTCGTTTCGTAAAGGACAATTCCGGCGCGACGGCCATCGAATACGGCCTGATCGCCGCTGGCATCTCGGTCGCGATCATCGCGGTCGTGAACGGCCTCGGCACCTCGCTGAACACGAAGTTCCAGAGCATCTCGACCCAGCTCAAGTAGTCGGGCCGACGACGCCGTTACGAAGATACAAAGGGCTCCGGCAAGTCGCCGGAGCCTTTTGCTTTTTGCGGCATTCCGGGGCCAATCCTTAACCGCTGGTAAAGAGGTCGCGCGCTACACCTGCTTGCGCTCGCAGGAATTCATTCGATGTTGCTGACCGACGGTATCAGGCTTCTGTTGTTTCCGGCGCTGATGGCGTTTGCCGCGTCCAGCGACCTCTTCACAATGACGATCTCGAACAAGCTGTCGCTGGCGCTGACCGGCGGCTTTCTGGTTCTCACCATCGTCACCGGCATGGGCCTGACCGACATCGCGCTGCATCTGGCCGCCGGCGCTCTCGTTCTCGTCGTCGCCTTCGGCTTCTTTTCGCAAGGCTGGATCGGCGGCGGCGATGCAAAACTTGCGGCCGCGACCGCACTGTGGTTCGGCTTCGATCATTTGCTTGAGTATCTGGTCTACGCGTCGCTATTTGGCGGCGTTCTGACGATCGTGCTGATCCAGTTCCGTAAACTGCCGCTACCGGCGGTGATGGCGCGCCAGCCCTGGATCATGCGGCTGCACGATCAGGGCGGCGGCATTCCTTACGGCATCGCGCTCGCGGCTGCGGCGCTTGCGGTCTATCCCAAGACCGGATGGATGCCTGGCATCTGACCGGGTCGACAGCGGTCAATTTATTGATCGCCCTCTCGCGCCAATTTGACGAATGAATTTCCGGTTTTCGGAATCAATGGCGCTTTAACTGCCGCCATCGCACGCAAGCAAATATTAACTCGATTTGGATACGGCTGCTTAACCATACCTTGACCTTTAGCTGATGAAATCCCGTGTACGCGGTCGTGTTGGCCGCCATCTGTTGTGAACGGTCAGTCCGGCCGTCTGTCACTGTGAGAGTGAGCGTATGAAAGCGGCGCGCGTCGTAGTGCTGTCGGTCGCCATCGGAGCAGGTGGTCTCGCCGCGATGTTGGCGGGCAAGTCCGATCCCCCGCCTGTGGAGGTCAAGCCCGCGGTCGTGCAGGTCGAGACCATCGACGTGCTGATCGCCAAGGGTGACATTCCGATGGGCACCGCGTTATCGGCCGGCGATCTGCAATGGCAGTCGTGGCCCGCGACCACCGCCAACGGCAACTTCATCCGCAAGAATAACCGCCCGCAGGCCATCGAAGATCTGGCCGGCCAGGTCGCCCGCGTACCCTTCGTCGCCGGCGAGCCGATCCGCGAAGCCAAACTGGTCAACGCCAAGGGCTCCGGCTTCATGGCCGCGATCCTGCCGACCGGCATACGTGCCGTCTCGACCCAGATTTCACCGGAAAACGGCGCCGGCGGTTTCATCCTGCCGAACGACCGCGTCGACGTCATCCTGACGCGCCGCGATCCGAATGCCGAAAAATCCGGTGGCGGCGAAGCGCGCACCAGCGAAACCGTCCTGACCAATATCCGCGTTCTCGCGATCGACCAGAACATCGAAGAGAAAGGCGGCCAGAAAGTCGTCGTCGGCAAAACTGCGACGCTCGAACTTTCGCCCAGCCAGGCTGAGACGCTCGTGCTGTCGCAGCAGGTCGGATCGCTCTCTTTGGCGCTGCGCAGCGTCACCGACGCCTCGAAGACCAGCGAACCGACCGAAGAGAGCTCGGGCAAGAAGAACACCGTCAATGTGATCCGCTTCGGCGTCAGCACTCAGAAATGAACGGCGTAGCGAGAGATTTGGGGATCTAAGAGACATGTCGACGGCCCATATTGCGACCTTGAAGACATTGATCCGCACCGCATCGCTGGCGGCGTTGCTCGCTGGCGCGGGTTTCGCGCCGATGACCATGGTGCAGGCCGCCGATTCGCCGGCGCAGGTGATTCAAGTCGCCGCCAGCGAGGCGACCTCACGTTTTATCCCGCTCGGCATCGGCAAATCGGTCGCCATCGACCTGCCCAGCGACATCAAGGACGTTCTCGTCGCCGATCCCCTTGTCGCCAATGCCGTCGTGCGTTCGGCGCGCCGCGTCTACATGATCGGCGTCAAGATCGGCCAGACCAATATTTTCTTCTTCGACGCCAACGGCAAGCAGATTGCAGGCTTCGACATCGCCGTGACGCGCGACCTCAATGGCGTGCGCGCCGCGCTCAAACAGAGCATGCCTGAAAGCGATATTCGCATCGAAGGCGTCGGCGCCGAAGGTGTCATGTTGTCCGGCAGCGCCACGAGCAACGCCGAGGCGCAACAGGCCTACGACATCGCATCCCGCCTGGTCGGCGATGGGACGAAGGTCGTCAATGGCATCGCCGTGCGTGGCCGCGATCAGGTCATGCTGAAGGTTCAGGTCGCTGAAGTCCGCCGCGACATCATCAAGCAGCTCGGCATCGATCTGTCGGGAACGCTGAACTACGGCACCGCGGTCGTGAACTTCAATCAGCAGAACGTGTTCTCGGCCACCGGCCAGACGCTGAGCAACTCGTCGCTCGGCGGATCGTGGAAGAACATCACCGCGACGCTGCGGGCCATGGATCGTGCCGGCGTGCTGCGCACACTCGCCGAACCGAACCTGACCGCGATCTCCGGCGAGACCGCGAGCTTCGTGGCTGGCGGCGAATTTCCGATCCCGAACGGCCTGGCGTGCGACACGACCAAATCGCCTCCGGTCTGTCAGGCGCAGGTCGACTTCAAGAAGTTCGGCGTCAGCCTGGTGTTTACCCCGGTCGTGATGTCCGAAGGCCGCATCAGCCTGAAGGTCATGACCGAAGTGTCCGACCTGTCGACCGACAACGCACTGACCATCGCGGTGCCGGGCTCGACCCAGTCGCTGACCATTCCGTCGATCAGCACCCGCCGCGCCGAAACGACGGTGGAAATTCCCTCCGGCGGCTCGCTGGCGCTCGCCGGCATGATCCAGGAACAGACCAAGCAGCAGATCAACGGCGTTCCGGGCCTGATGCAGTTGCCGGTTCTCGGCGCGTTGTTCAAAAGCCGCGACTACATCAACCACCAGACTGAGCTGGTTGTGATCGTGACGCCCTTCATCGTGCGCTCGGTGGCGCAGAAGCTGCTGTCCCGGCCCGACGACGGCTTCGCCGATCCGAGCGATCCGCAGACCGTGCTGCTGGGCCGCCTGAACCGCATTTACGGCACCGCGGGCCAGCCCGCGGCGACGCCAGAAAGCAACGCCAACTACCGCGGCAAATACGGTTTCATTCTCGATTGAGCCGGACCTTGAGCGCGACATCTAGCGGGATTTGGAGACGAGCGATGACGACATTCGATACGACGGTTGCCAGGCGCGCTGCCAAAGCGGCTGTGCGCCTTGTGGCGGCCGGCGGTCTCGCCGCATTGCTCGCGGGCTGCAACCAAAGCAGCAAGCTCGCGCAAGCCGAATACCCGACGGACTACCGGATGCGTCACCCAATCACGCTGCAGGAAGGCGACCGCACCGTCGAAGTCTTCGTCGGACGCAGCCGCGGCGGTCTATCCCCGGTGCAACGCGCCGATGTGCTGGCTTTTGCGCAAGTATGGCGGCGTGAGGCCACGAGCGGCATCATCATCGAAGTGCCGCAGGGCAAGGCTACCGCCCTGTCCGCCGCCGACTCGATGCGCGAAGTCCATTCGATCTTCGCCGCCTCCGGCGTGCCGCGGAACGCGGTCTTCGTGCGCAATTACCAGCCGACCGGCGCCGCGCTGACCGCGATCAAGATCAGCTATTCGAAGATGACGGCGACCGCCGGCCCGTGCGGCCAATGGCCGGCCGATCTCGGCCCGGCTCAGGACGCGAGCTACATCGAGAACCGTCCGCACTGGAATCTCGGCTGCGCGACCCAGCGCAATCTGGCCTCGATGGTCGACAATCCGGCGGACCTCGTCCAACCGCGCGGCGACGGTCCGGCGTACACCAACCGCCGCACCTTCTCGACCGACAAATACCGGAAGGGCGAAAATCCGTCCGGCACGTACAGCGGCGCTTACGACAGCGGCAAAATCAGTGATGTGGGCAAATGATCAAGCACGCTCAGCAAACCGCAATCGCGGATGACGCGCCGCTGGCGCCGGCGCAGGTTGAAGTTGCGCCTGAAGAACATATCGCACCGGCGCCCCGCGTCTCGGTGCAGGCCTTCTGCGAGTCGGTCGAGACCGCCGCTGCCGTGCAATCGGCCGGCGAGGATCGCCGTCTGGTCAAGGCTCACGTCAAGATCCAGATGGGCGGCGCCACCGCCGCGGTCGAGGCCTATCGCACCTCGCCGACGCCCAATGTCATCATCCTCGAAGCGGAAGCGCGCGGCGACGATATTCTGCACAAGCTCGATCAGCTGGCGGAAGTCTGCGACGCCGGCACCCGCGTCATCGTGGTCGGCCGCGTCAATGACGTGACGCTCTATCGCGAACTGACCAAGCGCGGCGTCAGCGACTATCTGATGTCGCCGATCGGCACGCTCGACATCGTGCGCTCAGTCTGCGGCCTGTTCACCGCGCCGGAAGCCAAGGCAGTCGGCCGCATCATCGCCGTGGTCGGCGCCAAAGGCGGCGTCGGCGCCTCGACGGTCGCGCACAACATCGCCTGGGCTATCGGCCGAGATCTCTCGCTCGACACGGTCGTCGCCGACCTCGATCTCGCCTTCGGCACCGCCGGCCTCGACTACAATCAAGATCCGCCGCAAGGCATCGCCGATGCGGTGTTCTCGCCGGACCGCATCGACACCGCTTTCGTCGATCGCCTGCTGTCGAAGTGCACCGACCATCTCAGCCTGCTGGCGGCACCGGCAACGCTCGAGCGAGTCTACGACTTCGGCGCGGAATCCTTCGATTCCATTCTGGACACGCTGCGCAGCTCGATCCCCTGCGTCATTCTCGACGTGCCGCATATCTGGTCCGGCTGGGCCAAAAGGTTGCTGGTCAGCGCCGACGATATTCTCGTCGTCGCCGGACCGGATCTCGCCAATCTGCGCAACGCCAAGAACCTTGTCGACCTGTTGCGCGCCGCGCGCCCGAACGACCACAAGCCGTATTACTGCCTCAACCAGGTCGGCGTGCCGAAGCGACCGGAAATCACGCCGGCGGATTTCGCCAAGGCGCTGGAAGACCAGCCGCTGGCTGTGATTCCGTTCGAGCCGCAGTTGTTCGGTACAGCCGCCAATAACGGGCAGATGATCGCCGAAGTGTCGGCGAACCATAAGACGACAGACATGTTCCGGCAGCTGGCACAGGTCCTGACCGGCCGCGCCGAGGCCAAGCGCAAGAGCAACAGCCTGCTCGCGCCGCTGCTGGGCATGATGAAGCGCAAGTAGATCTCGGAAGTGTTGGAGACGTAATTCGTGTTCGGTAAGCGTAGCGGAAGTTCTGAAGCACGCACTTTGGCGCCAGCGGCGGCTCCATCGCCGGCGGCTGCGACGCTGAAGACACCGCAGAAGGAACAGGCGCTCACGCCCTTTCCGTCCGACGGACTCGGTGCGCCTTTGGTGCCGGCGCCGACGCCGTCCCGCGCGCCCTCGCCCATCAACAATATCCCCACCTCGGTCGATACTCGGCGCTCCGAGACCTATTACGAGGTCAAGGGCACGATTTTCGGCGCCCTGATCGAAGCAATCGATCTGGCGCAACTGGCGCGCCTCGACGCCGATTCGGCGCGCGAGGAAATCCGCGACATCGTCAACGAAATCATCGCCATCAAGAATATCGTGATGTCGATCGCCGAGCAGGAAGAGCTGCTCGACGATATCTGTAACGACGTGCTGGGCTTCGGCCCGCTCGAGCCCTTGCTGTCGCGCGACGACATCGCCGACATCATGGTGAACGGCTCCGGCACGGTCTACATCGAAGTCAAAGGCAAGATTCAGAAGACCAGCATCCGGTTTCGCGACAACCAGCAGCTTCTGAACATCTGCCAACGCATCGTCAGCCAGATCGGCCGCCGCGTCGACGAATCATCGCCGATATGCGACGCGCGTTTGCCTGACGGCTCTCGTGTGAACGCGATCGTGCCGCCGCTGGCCATCGATGGCCCCGCGCTCACCATTCGTAAATTCAAAAAGGACAAGCTGACGCTCGATCAACTCGTCAAGTTCGGCACCATCACCGAGCAAGGCGCCGCGATCCTCGAGATCGTCGGCCGCGTGCGCGTCAATTCGCTGGTGTCCGGCGGTACCGGTTCCGGCAAGACCACGCTGCTGAACTGTCTCACCCAGTTCATCGACGACGACGAGCGCATCATCACCTGCGAAGACGCCGCCGAATTGCAGTTGCAGCAGCCGCATGTGGTGCGTCTGGAAACCCGTCCGCCGAACCTTGAAGGCGAAGGCGCGGTATCGATGCGCGATCTGGTCAAGAACTGTCTGCGTATGCGCCCCGAACGCATCATCGTCGGCGAAGTCCGCGGACCCGAAGCATTCGATTTGCTGCAGGCCATGAACACGGGCCACGACGGCTCGATGGGCACGCTGCACGCCAACAACCCGCGCGAAGCTTTGTCGCGTCTGGAATCGATGATCACCATGGGTGGTTTCTCGCTGCCGTCGCGCACCATTCGCGAAATGATCTGCGCCTCTGTCGACGTCGTGATCCAGGCGGCGCGCCTGCGCGACGGCTCGCGCAAGATCACGCACATCACCGAGGTGATGGGCATGGAAGGCGACTTCATCATCACGCAGGATCTGTTCATCTACGACATGACCGGCGAAGACGCCGACGGCAACATCATCGGCACCCACCGCTCGACCGGCATCGGCCGCCCGCGTTTTTGGGACCGTGCCCGCTATTACGGTGAGGAAAAGCGCCTCGCCGAGGCACTCGACGCCGCGGAAGCGGCCACCACCGCCATGCAAAGGTAGCCATCATGGACACGATGGCCGTCTTTTTCCTGGCTTCGGTCGCCGTCGGCGGCATCGTCTATGTATTTCTCTATCCGATCCTGTCCGGCGAAAAGAAAACCGAACAGCTTATGGCGACCGTCGCCAAGTCCGAGGTCGTGTCGCGCACGTCGCGCGGACCGCAGAAATCGCGCCGCGACGTCGTCGAAAACACCCTCAAGGAGCTCGACGAGAAGCACAAGAAGAGCAAAAGCGTGCCGCTCGCGGTCAAGATCACGCAGGCCGGCCTGTCGTGGTCGAAGCAGCAATACATGCTGATTTCCGCCGGTATCGGCATGGGCATGTTCCTGGTCGGCCTGTTCCTCGGCGGCGGCCTGCCTCCCGCCGTCGCTGCCGGTTTTGCCGGCGCCTTCGGCATTCCGCGCTGGCTGTTGTCGTTCCTGAAAAAGCGCCGCGAAAACAAGTTTCTCAACGCCTTTCCGGATGCCGTCGACGTCATCGTGCGCGGCATCAAATCTGGTCTGCCGCTGCTCGACTGCATGAAGATGATTACGGTCGATGCGCCAGAACCGCTGCGCTCGGAGTTTCGCACCATCGTCGAGACCCAGGCTGTCGGCGTGCCGCTCGGCGACGCCTGCGGCAGACTGTATGAAAACATGCCGGTCCCGGAAGCCAACTTCTTCGGCATCGTTATCTCGATCCAGCAGAAGGCCGGCGGCAATTTGTCGGAAGCGCTCGGCAACCTGTCGCGCGTGCTCCGCGACCGCAAGAAGATGAAGGCCAAGATCCAGGCGATGTCGCAGGAAGCCAAGGCTTCGGCCGGCATCATCGGCGCATTGCCGATCGCCGTGATGACCATGGTCTACATCACCAGCCCGCAATACATCTCGCTGCTGTTCACAGAACCGCTCGGCCACGTCATGCTGGCGTGCTCGGCCGGCTGGATGATGATGGGCGTGCTGGTAATGAAAAAGATGATCAATTTCGATTTCTGATGGAAGACGTCTTCCGCCGCGTAACGCAACGATGAGTCCGAAGTAGCCGCCATGATCGATCTTCTGATCAGCATGCTGAACGTCAAATCGATGACGATGCTGTTCGCCGCGCTTGCGGCGGCGGCGACGATTCTGACGGTCGCCATGCCCTATGCGTTCGGTGACGGGCTCAATGCGCGCATGAAGGCGGTCGCCATCGAGCGTGAGAAGATCCGCGCGCGCGAGCGCGAGCGCATGGCGCAGCAGAACCAGAAGATCAACCTGCGGCAGTCGCCGAAAGAATCTATCAAGGCCATCGTCGAACGCTTCAACCTGACCAAATGGGTCGGCCAGGAAGAGGCCCGCCTCAAGCTGGTGCAGGCCGGTTACCGCGGCCAGGCGCCTTACGTCACCTATCTTTTCTTCCGCATGGTGACGCCGATCGCGGCGATGCTTTTCACGGCGTTTTATATTTTCGTCGCGCTCAACCTGGATCAGCCGCTGACCGTCAAGCTCGGCATGTGTATCGCCGCCGCCTATGCCGGCATGCATCTCCCGCTCTTGATGCTCAAGAACAAGATCAAGAAGCGCCAACTTTCGATCAAGCGCGCCTTTCCCGACACGCTCGATCTGCTGCTGATCTGCGTCGAATCCGGCATGTCGATCGAGGCCGCGTTCAAGAAGGTCGCCGAGCAGGTCGGCAGCCAGTCGATCGCGCTCGCTGAAGAACTGACGCTGACCACCGCCGAACTGTCCTATTTGCAGGACCGCCGCATGGCCTACGAGAACCTGGCCAAGCGCACCGATCTGGAAGGCGTGAAGTCGGTCTGTATGGCCTTGCAGCAGGCCGAACGCTACGGCACGCCGCTGGGCAGCATGCTGCGCGTCATGGCGCAGGAAAATCGCGACATGCGCATGTCGGAGGCGGAAAAGAAGGCCGCCGGCCTGCCGCCCAAGCTGACGGTGCCGATGATCGTGTTCTTCCTGCCGGTGCTGTTCGTCGTCATTCTGGGCCCGGCCTATATCAAGGTCATGGCGATCCAGTAGCGCCTGTCATTCAGGGGCGCGAGCAATTGCAAGCGAACCCGGAATCCAGGACTTCAACCGATTGAACCTGTGGTTCTGGATTCCGGGTCCAGCGCTGACGCGCTGTCCCGGAATGACGAGGTCGAGCGATCAGCCGTCCGTCGTCGGCTTCGGCACATAGGGCTTGCGGCCGGGCTTTTTCCATTCGCTCTGCTGCGCCAGCATCTGTCGCAGATAGGAGACGTTAGCCGCAGCTTCTTCTTCCGGCAGATCGGCCCGCGCGATCGACTCCGCGTCGTTGAAGCGGCCCTGCAGGCCGACAACCAGCGCCAGATTCTGCCGCACCTTGGGCGAGGCGCCCGGCTGTGCCGCCGCGCGCCCCAAGGTCTGCTCCGCCAGCTTGAGATTTTTCATCAGCGCGTAGGACATCGCGAGGTTCGACAGCACCGAAGGCTCGTCCGGCACGATCTTGAGCGCCGCCGAGTAGTGCTTCTGTGCCTCGGCATTGCGGCCGATCTGGTCGAGCACCGCGCCCTGCGCATTGAGAATACGCCAATCGGGGTTTTCGGGCGTGTGAGCGCTGCTGAGTACGTCGAAGGCCTTGGCGAGTTCGCCGGCCTCGGCCAGCGCGCGGCCGTAAGCGCCAAGGAGTGCCCGATCTGACGGATTACGGATCGACGCCTGCTCCAGCACGGCAACGGCCTGGGCGCGCTGCTCCGTGGCGCGCAACGCCTGGGCATAGCGCAGCGCGGCTTCGGCGTTGGTGGGATCTTCGCGATAGCGGGCGCCCCAGACGTCGAGCGCCCGGCGCCACTCGGCGTCGCTGCGCGGCGCCGAGGCGGGCATGCCGATGGACCCTGTGGTGTCGTCGCCCGTGGTCTGACAGCCGGCCGCCGACAGCGCCAGCAGCACCACGAAGGCGGCGGAGGCAAGCAAGCGGGCGCTGCGATGCGCCTTATCGGCCATGAAATTCGGCAATCGGGAATCCGTCCGTTGGCCACCCAGCGCCATCTCCGAGCAATAAAACGTTAACCCTAACGAGTGGTTAACCCGTATCCTGCGCGTACCGGATGACCGCCAGAATCGCCTATAAGAGCCTTTCCCAGACCGCCGCGGAGTGACGATGCACCCGATTTTTTCCCCTGCCGACGCTGCGCCGGCGATCCCGATCCTCTTCGTCAACGCGGCCACCTTCGAGGAGATCGTCGCCGGCATTGATGAGCGGGAACGCACCTATGTCCGCTCCACCGGCTACGAGCCCAAGCCGGGCCGCCATCTGATCGTCCCCAAGGCCGATGGCACGATTGCCGGCGTGCTGTTCGGCATCGAGGCCGAGAACGAGCCGAACAAGGATCTGTTGCGCCCCGGGCAGCTGGTCACCGCCCTGCCCCCGGGACTCTATCGCTTCGCCAACCCGCCGCATGATGCGCGGCTGGCCGCGCTCAGCTTCGCGCTCAGCGCCTATCAGTTCACCCGCTACCGCAAGGCCGAGAAGCACAACGTGCAGCTCGCGGTACCACCGGGGATTGACGGCGACGACATCAGCCGCATCGCCGAAGGGGTCTATCTGACGCGTGACCTGATCAACACGCCGTCGAATGACATGGGGCCCGACGAACTCGAAAGCGCGGCACGCGCTCTGGCCGAAGATCACGGCGCCAGCTTCGACGTCACGCGCGGCAACGCGCTGGCCCGCGACTATCCGCTGATCCAGGCGGTCGGCATGGGGTCACCGCGCGCGCCGCGGCTGATCGACATTACCTGGGGCCAGGTCGGCGATCCGAAGGTCACCTTGGTCGGCAAGGGCGTCTGCTTCGATACCGGCGGCCTCGACATCAAGCCGGACACCGGCATGCTGAATATGAAGAAAGACATGGGCGGCGCGGCGACCGCGCTCGGCCTCGCGCATATGATCATGTCGGCGAAACTGAAAGTGCAGCTGCGTGTGCTGATCCCGGCAGTCGAAAACTCGGTGTCCGGCACCAGCTTCCGCCCGCGCGATATCTATACCTCGCGAAAGGGCATCACCGTCGAGATCGGCAATACCGATGCGGAAGGCCGCCTCGTGCTGGCCGACGCGCTGGCGCTGGCTGACGACGACAAGCCAGCGCTTATCGCCGATTTCGCCACGCTGACGGGTGCGGCACGCGTCGCGCTCGGGCCGGAATTGCCGGCGGCCTTCACCGACGACGAGACGCTCGCGACCGAGTTTGCCGCCGCGGGCATCGCCGAGCAGGACCCGACCTGGCGGCTGCCGCTGTACAAGCCGTACGAAGCGATGCTGGATTCCAAGGTTGCCGACACGAACAATGTCAGCACCGGCGGTCAGGGCGGCGCCATCACCGCGGCTTTGTTTCTGAAAAAATTCGTCACCGCGAAATCCTGGCTGCATCTCGACGTGTTCGCCTGGAACAACGCGGCCAAGCCGGGCCGTCCGGAAGGCGCCGAGTGCCAGACCGCGCGCGGTCTCTTCGCGATGCTGTCAAAACGCTATTCGTGATGTCACCGCTTCGATCTCAGAACCACTCATTCCCGCGCAAGCGGGAATCCAGAGTCACAAGAAAAGTCTCGGTTGAGGCCCTGGGTCCCCGCTTACGCGGGGAGGAGCGGAGAGACTGATGCCCGCGCTCGATCCGCGCATCAACGCTTACCGGCCTGACCTCGCCGCCAAGCACCTGCAAGGTCAGGTCGAGGCCCGGCATTTCGTCGACGGCGTGCGGCAGCAAATTCGTGACGAGATCGCCGATATTCGCCGCGATCCGGCCCACGAAGCAGCGCTCGATACGCAGGCGCTGCCCGGCGAGACCGTGATGGTCTACGAGACCAGCGAAGAAGGCTGGTGCTGGGGCCAGCTCGAGAACGACGGCTATGTCGGCTATTTCTCGGCCAATGCGATCGGGCCCGTTGGCGCACCGCCGACGCATCGCGTCAGCGTACCTCGCACGTTTGGATTTCCCGGCGCCAGCATCAAACTGCCGCCGATGATCGCGCTGCCGATGGGCGCGACGCTGGAGATCGCAAAGCAGACCGAGCGCTTCGCGCTCAACGGCTATGGCTGGCACTTCCCCCTCAATCACGTCGTGCCGCTGTCGCACCAGCAGCCGGACATTGTCGCCACGGCGGAGACGCTGCTCAACGCGCCGTATTTGTGGGGCGGCAAGTCCTCGCTCGGCGTCGACTGCTCCGGCCTCGTGCAACTGTCGCTGCAGGCCGCCGGCATCGCCTGCCCGCGCGACACCTACATGCAGGAAGCAGCGCTCGGCACCGCCGTACCGCTGAGCGATCTCAAGCGCGGCGACTTGATCTTCTGGAAGGGCCATGTCGCCATCGCCCGCGACGCCGAGACATTCATCCATGCCAACGGCCACCACATGATGGTCGCCGTCGAGCCGGCGCGGGACGCCTTGGCACGCATCAAGGCGGCTGGTAGTGACGTGACCAGCATCAAGCGCCTTTCCTGACCTCAAGAAGAAACGCCGGAGGAAATTATGTCGACACCCTGCATCATCACGGTTGCGATCACCGGATCGGTTCCGACCAAGAAGGACAATCCGGCGGTGCCGATCACGATTTCCGAGCAGGTGGAATCGACCCACGCCTCGTTCGAGGCCGGCGCCTCGCTGGCGCATTGCCACGTCCGCAATGACGACGGCACGACGACCTCGAACCCGGAGCGCTTCGGCCAGCTTGTCGAGGGCCTGAAGAAGCACTGCCCGGGCATGATCATCCAGCTGTCGACCGGCGGCCGTTCCGGCGCCGGCAAGGAGCGCGGCGGCATGCTGCCCCTCAAGCCCGATATGGCATCGCTCTCGACCGGCTCGTGCAACTTCCCGACCCGCGTCTATGAAAACTCGCCGGAGCTCGTCGACTGGCTGGCGTCGGAAATGATCGTTCACAACGTCAAGCCCGAAATCGAAGCCTTCGACCTGTCGATGATCTGGCAGGCGGTGAAGATGGAGAAGGAAGGCAAGATCAAGGGCCCGCTGCACGTGCAGTTCGTCATGGGCGTGAAGAACGCCATGCCGGTCGATCGCGACACCTTCAATTTCTACATCGACACGCTCAAGCGCATCGCGCCCAACGCGACCTGGACCGGCGCCGGCATCGGCAAGGGGCAGTTGATGCTCAACAAGTGGAGCCTCGAAGCCGGCGGCCACTGCCGTACCGGGCTCGAGGACAACATCCGCTGGGACGAAACCGGCAAGTTGGCGCCGTCGAATGCGGCTTTGGTCAAGCGCGTCGCCGATCTGTGCGCCGAATACGGCCGCCGCCCGGCGACGACGGCGGAAGCCCGTAAGTTGCTGGGATTGGCGGCGGCCTGATCCGTCACCCTGAGGTGCGAGGCCTTGGGCCGAGCCTCGAAGGGCGACGGCCTCGGCTTTCATCCTTCGAGGCTCGCTGCGCTCGCACATCAGGATGACGGCAGCGGAGTTGTGGCTCGCAGGGAGCCTGAACTTCTCCGCTCATTCCCGCGTAAGCGGGAATCCAGAGCTACGGCAACCGTGTCGTTTGTTGCACCTGGGTCCCCGCGTACGCGGGGACGAGCGGGTAGCCTCGGCAGCGGCTGCTGAGTTCAGTACTTCCTGACGAATGTGAGAACGCGCCGGTTGAATATCTCCGGCTGCTCCCACGCAATCGCGTGGCCGGTATCGGCGACTTCCGTCCATTCGTATTTCTTCATGTGGACCGCCCAGAGGCGCATCATCGCCGGCGGCGCCAGCAAATCGGCATCCGCGGCCATGACCAGAGTCGGCGCCGGAATGGTGCCGATCTTGGCGAACGTATTGGGTGACCTGAGCGGCTGACTGGGCGCTTTCGGCTGCTGCGCGTGCTCGTCAATCTCGCTCCAGACCTTGGTGCCCTCCGGATTTGCGCCCCGGTAGGACGGACCGACTTCCCGATACGCCGCCGGCTGCTTCCGGATCTCGGGGATCTCGATGCGGGCGATGAAATCCGCAATCGGCTTGTCCGATATCTGGCCGGTGCTCGCGCCGATCATAAGACTCCGAAGCCGCTCCGGACGCCACGCCGCATAATCGAGCGCCGCGAACCCGCCGCCAGCCACGCCCACGAGATGAAAGCGGGGAAGCTTGAGATAGTTCACGAGCCCATCGAGATCGTCCGCGATCGTGCCCGGCTGCGGGCCGGTCGCGGCGTCGGCAAGACTTTTGCCCCAGCCACGGCGATCGAACGCAATGACGCGATATCCAGCCTTGGAAAAAGCGGCGACCTGCTTCTCCCACACCGCGCTTGTGCCGGTGTTCGAGTGAAGTAGGACGATCGGCACGCCTTTGCCGCCGCTATCCGTGAACCACAGCTTGACGCCCGGCAGTTCGGCGTAAGCACCGGCAGCAGCGCTGTCGCTGGCATGGGCAGCGGGTGACATCGCTTGCGACACAACGAACAGCATCGCGGCGGCGAACAGACAGAGAGACTTTTTCAGCATGGGATCCTTATGAGCGTACTGCGATGAAAGAGTTCGTGAGCGATACAGGCGATCGGCCGGTTAGCCCGGCTCCATGCCCTTGCCCTTGATCACCGCAACAGCGGCCGGAGCGGCAAGAAATTTGATCAACGCCTTGGCCGCGTCCTGTTCCTTGCTGGCCGTCGCCACAGCCGCCGAGAAATACGTGTAAGACTGCACGTCAGCAGGCAACGGACCGACAAGTTCGGCTTGGGTATAGGGCAAAATCTCGCTGATCTGCGTCATGCCGATTTCGACCTCGCCGCTGGCGGCGGCTTCGCCGGCCGGCCCCTTCAACAGCTTGAGCTTCGGCTTCATCTGATCGGCGATGCCGAGCTTCTCGAACAAAGTGGAGAGATAGACGCCGCTGGCGCCGCCCGCCGTGAAGCCGACGGACTTGGCATTGAGCAGCGCGCGCTTGAACGCCTCCGTGGTGCCGATATCCGGCTTCGGGGCGCCCTTGCGAATGGCGACACCGATACCCGCATGCGCGATGGCAGTGCGCGCCGCATCGGCTTTGCCTTCCTTGACGAGAGTATCGGTGAGCGACGCCGTGAGGATGGCGACATCGAAGGTGGCGCCCTGGTCGATCTGCGTTTTCAGGACAGCGGCCGGGGCAATGGCGATTGTGACCTTGTTACCTGTGGCTTTTTCGAACTGCGGCACGAGATCTTCAAGCACCGTTTTCACGGCGGTCGAGGCCATCATTTTGACTTCCGCGGCCTGCGCCTGCATCGCCAGAAGCGGCAAAGCCAATGCAGCAATGGCACCGATCATTCGTTGAGTGTTCATGATGTCCTCCCGGGGACGTAAGGCGGATGCGCTGATGGCTCCGCTCTGTTTGTCCGGGAAGTGTCGCGCCTCGCCCGGGGGCGCGTCAAGATAGCGCAGCCGAGTCCGCGCCTAGCAGACGACCTTGCCGCAGGTCCGCATCGCCTTGATGACGGTCTCCAGCGGCTTGAGGCCCGGATGGCCGAGGATGACGACGCCACCGATAATATAGGCCGGCGTCACGCCGAGCTTGGCCTCGGTACCGTAGTCGGCATTGGCGCGAAGCAGTGCCAGCGTCGGCTCGGTGTTCGACTCCGCCGCAAGCTTGTTCTTGTCGAGACCGAACTCACCCGCTGCCGCCAGTACGCGCGGACCGTCGATCAGGCCGCGGCCGGAATAAATACGCTTGTGAAAATCGAGATACTGCGCCGGCGTCATCGACTTGGACGCGCCGACCTCGATCAGCGCGCCCTGCACGGACTGTACTGACAGCACCGGATAGGGCACGAGCACCAGTTTCAGCTTCGGATCGTTGCGCACCAGCGCATCGACGTCCCGTGCCGCCTCGCGGCAATAGGGACAATTGAGATCGTAGAACTGGTAGAGCGTGACGTCGCCCTTGAGATTGCCGACCGGCATCTGCGCCTGCAACGCGGCGAGCTTCATGCCGAATTCGGGACCGAGCGCGAAATTGGTGTTGAGCTCGCCGTCGGAATCCCGGATCTGGAATTGCGCCGTGCCCTCGTGTTGCGCAAAGGCAGGCGCGGCAAACAGACAAAGCGCGGCGACGGCCGCCATCCGGAACATCGAGATCATTGCGCCACCACGCCTTCCGGCGCGGTCTCCAGTTTGAACGCGGCGGCAAACAGCGCGCGCGTGTAATCGGTCTGCGGGTTCTTGAACAGATCGGCGGCCGCGCCCTCTTCCACCATTTTGCCGTTGCGCAGCACCAGCAACCGGCTCGCCAGCGCGGCAACGACGCGCAGGTCGTGCGAAATGAACATGTAAGTGAGGTCGCGCTTTTTCTGCAGGTCGCGCAGCAGATCGACCATTTGCGACTGGATCAGCATGTCGAGCGCCGAGGTCGGCTCGTCGAGCACGATGAATTTGGGCCCGAGCACCAGCGCACGGGCCAGCGCGATGCGCTGACGCTGGCCGCCGGAAAATTCATGCGGATAGCGGAAGCGCGTCGCGGTATCGAGGCCAACATCCTTGAGCGCGGCGACGACCGCCGCTTCGCGCTCCTCGGGCGACATTTTGGGGTGATGCACCCACAGGCCTTCCTCGATGATGTCGGACACCGCCATGCGGGGACTGAGCGAGCCGAACGGATCCTGAAACACGATCTGCATGTCGCGGCGGTAGGGCCGCATCTGCTTGAACTTTAGGCCCTGAATCTGATCGCCCATGTAGACAATCGGCCCGTCGGACGCGATCAGCCGCAACATCGCCAGACCGAGCGTGGTCTTGCCGGAGCCGGACTCGCCCACAACACCGAGCGTTTCGCCCTGGCGCAATTCCACCGTGATGCCGTCGACGGCCTTGATGTGGCCGACGGTCTTGCGCAACACACCGCGCTTGATGGGAAACCAGACCTTGAGATTGTCGGCCTTGATCACCACAGGCGCTTCGGGCCGCGGCGGTGCCGGATCGGGTTTCGGCTCGGCAGCGAGCAGTGCCTTGGTATAGTGATGCTGCGGCTTGGTGAATACATCCTCCACCGGCCCCTGCTCGACGATCTTGCCGTGCTGCATGACGCAGACGCGGTCGGCGATCTTGCGCACGATGCCGAGGTCGTGGGTAATGAACAGCATCGACATGCCGAGCCGCTGCTGGGTGTCCTTCAACAGCTTCAGGATCTGCGCCTGCACCGTAACGTCGAGCGCGGTGGTCGGCTCGTCGGCGATCAGCAGGTCGGGCTCGTTGGCCAGCGCCATCGCGATCATGACGCGCTGGCGCTGCCCGCCCGACAGCTGGTGCGGATAGCTCTTCAACCGGCCCGCCGGATCGGGAATGCCGACCTGATCGAGCAGTGCGATAATCCGCTCCCGAGCCGCCCGGCCGGTGACACCCTTGTGCAGCAGCAGGATCTCCGCGATCTGCTTCTCAATCGTATGCAGCGGATTGAGCGACGTCATCGGCTCCTGGAAGATGATGGTGATGTCGTTGCCGCGCACCTTGCGGATGTCGCGCTCCGCCATCGTCAGCAATTCCTTGCCACCGAAGGTGATCGAGCCGGACGGGTGATGCGCTGCCGGATAGGGCAACAGCTTCATCACCGATAACGCCGTCACCGACTTGCCCGAGCCGGACTCACCGACCAACGCCACGGTCTCGCCCTTGCCGATATCGAACGACACCTTGTCGACGGCCAGCACCTCGCGTGCGCCATGACCGAAGGCGATCGACAGATCCTTGACGCTGAGAAGCGGCTGCTCGCTCATCTGAAGGTCTTTCGCGGATCGAAGGCATCGCGCACCGCCTCGCCGATAAAAATCAGCAGCGACAGCATGATGGCAATGGAGAAAAAGCCGGTGAGACCGAGCCACGGCGCCTGCACATTGGCCTTGCCCTGCGACAGCAATTCGCCGAGCGACGGCGAGCCCGGTGGCAGGCCGAAACCGATGAAATCCAGCGCCGTCAGCGTCATCACCGACGACGACAGGATGAACGGCAGGAACGTCATGGTCGCGACCATGGCGTTCGGCAGCAGATGCCGGAAGATAATGGTGCTGTTCGACACGCCGAGCGCGCGCGCCGCCTGGATGTATTCGAAATTACGACCGCGCAAAAATTCCGCGCGCACCAGGCCCACCAGCGACACCCACGAGAACAGCAGCAGAATGCCGAGCAGCACAAAGAAGCCCGGCACCAGCACCGACGAGATGATCAGCAGCAGATACAGCGACGGAATCGACGTCCAGATTTCGATGAACCGCTGCGACAGCAGATCGACCCAGCCGCCGAAATAGCCCTGCGCGGCGCCGGCGGCAACGCCGATCACCGACGACACAATGGTCAGGCACAGCCCGAACAGCACCGAAATGCGGAAGCCGTAGATCAGCCGCGCCACCACATCGCGCCCGCCGTCGTCGGTGCCAAGCCAGTTGTATTCAAGCTCGCCGCATTTGGCGAAATTGTTCTTGGCGGCGAAATCGCAATCCTTCTGGTTGAGCATCCAGGTCGGCTTCGACGGGAACGGCGATGGCGGCTTGCTCACCTGCGTGTTGTAGGAAAAGCGGATCGGCGGCCACACCACCGTGCCGTTTTCCTTCTTGATCAGATCCATCAGGTAGTCGTCGCGGAAGTCGGCGGCAGTGCCGAACAGGTTCGGATCGCCTTTCGGCCCGAACGCCGTGTCCGGATAGGTCGCCACCGCCGGAAAGAACGACTGGCCATTGACGCGAATGAAGATCGGCTTGTCGTTGGCGATGAACTCCGCGAACAACGACAGGATGAACACGGCGAGAAAAATCCACAGCGACCAGTAACCCCGCCGGTTCGCCTTGAAGCTTTCCCAGCGGCGCTTGTTGAGCGGCGACACGCTGAAGCGCCGCCGCTCCGGCGGCACGATGACGCCCGCGGGCCCGACCGCACTCATTTCCGGCGTCTTGGTGCCGACTTCTGCGTCCACGTCAGACCTCCCACTTTTCTGTCACCCCCGGGCTTGTCCCGGGGGTCCACGCTTTCGCTCGCAGCGGAAGAAAGACGTGGATGGCCGGAACAAGTCCGGCCATGACGAAGGAGAGACTGCGCACGGTCACCAATCAGACCTCCCGCGACTCGAAGTCGATGCGCGGATCGATCCACGTATAGGCAAGATCGGAAACCAGGTTTACGACCACACCGATGAGCGAGAAGATGTAGAGCGTCGCGAACACCACCGGATAATCGCGGTTGAGTACGCTTTCAAAGCCGAGCAGGCCGAGGCCGTCGAGCGAGAAGATTGTCTCGATCAGCAGCGAGCCGGTGAAGAAGGCATGCACGAAAGCCGACGGGAAACCGGCGATCACGATCAGCATGGCATTGCGGAAGACGTGGCCGTACAGCACTTGCCGCGACGAGCAGCCCTTGGCCCGCGCCGTCAGCACATATTGCTTGCGGATTTCCTCGAGAAACGAGTTCTTGGTCAGCAGCGTCATCGTCGCGAATGCGGAGAGGCCCATCGCCAGCACCGGCAGCGTCATGTGCCAGATGAAGTCAGCGATCTTCTGAAACCAGTTCAGCTGCGACCAGCTATCCGAGAACAGGCCGCGCAGCGGAAACCAGTCGAAGAACGAGCCGCCGGCGAACAGGATGATGAGCAGGATGGCGAACAAGAATCCAGGAATTGCATAGCCGACGATGATCAGGCTCGACGTCCAGGTGTCGAACGGCGTGCCGTCCTCGACCGCCTTCTTGATGCCCAGCGGAATCGAAATGAGGTAGGTCAGCAGCGTCATGGTGATGCCGAGCGACATCGACACCGGCAGCTTCTCCTTGATCAGTTGCAGCACGCTGACGTAGCGGAAATAGCTCTTGCCGAAATCGAAGCGCGCGTAATTCCACAGCATCAGCGCGAAGCGCTCCGGCGCCGGCTTGTCGAAGCCGAATTGCACCTCGAGCTTCTTGATGAATTCAGGATCGAGGCCCTGCGCGCCGCGGTATTTGGAACTGGCGGCATCGACGCCCGAGCCGCCCTGCACTGTACCGCGATTGCCGAAATCGCTGCCGCCGCCGGAAATGCGCGAGGTCGCGCCGGTGTCGGAGCCGGAGAGCTTGGCAATCACCTGCTCCACCGGGCCGCCGGGCGCGAACTGCACGACGACGAAGGCCACCAGCATGATGCCGAGCATGGTCGGGATCATGAACAGAACGCGGCGGATGATGTAGGCGGTCATGAATCCCTCACTACGTCATTCCGGGACGCCGCGAAAGCGGCGGACCCGGAATCCAGAGCACAACAGCGTCATCTCTGGATTCCGGGTTCGGTGCTGCGCACCGCCCCGGAATGACCGGACGAGAAGCATGCATCACCCCTTCTGTTCCGGCCTCGCCGCCTTGTCCTTATCGAGCCACCACGTGTCCGGGATGCCGCGGGAATAGCGCGGCTTGCCCTGCGGCCGCGCGAAAACGTCCCAGTAGGCGATCCAGTGCGACCCTTTGTACCAGTGCGGCACCCAGTAGCGCCCGGCGCGGATCACGCGATCCAAAGCCTTGCAGGCGACCGTCAGCTCATCCCGTGTCTTGGCGGCGATGACGATATCGACCAGCGCATCCACCACCGGATCAGCGATACCGGCATGATTGAGCGAACCTTTGATCGCCGCCGCCTGCGAGGAGAAATAGTTGCGCAGCGAGTCGCCCGGCGTCGCCGAGAAGCTGAAGCGGTCCACCGTGACGTCGAAATCGAAATCGTCGACACGCTTGCGGTACTGCACCGGGTCGACAACCCGCAGCGTCGCCTCGATACCGAGCGTGGTGAGGTTCTTGATGAAGGTCTGGTGGTGCGGCGTGAAGGTCGGCTCGTCGAGCAGGAATTCGACGACGAGAGGCTTGCCGCTCGCCATCATGCGCTTGCCGTCCTTCAGCACGCAGCCGGCGTCAGTCAGAAGCTGCTGCGCCATGCGCAACGCCCGCCGGTCCTGTCCGCTGGCGTCCGTGACCGGCGGCAGATAGGCCTCGCCGAACACCTCGTCCGGCACCTTGCCGCGGAACGGCTCCAGCAGCGCGATCTCGGCGGCGTCTGGCTTGCCCTTGGCCATCAGCGGCGAGTTCTGGAACACCGAATGGGTGCGGTCGTACGAACCGTACATCAGGTTCTTGTTGGTCCATTCGAAATCGAAGGCGTCGATCATCGCCTCGCGCACGCGGCGGTCCTTGAACTGCTCGCGCCGGATATTCATGAACCAGCCCTGCGCGCCGGACGGCGTATCGTCGGGAATGACGTCGCGTTTGACGCGGCCATCCTTGAACGCCGGAAAATCGTAGCGTGTCGCCCAGGTACGGGAGGTGAACTCTTCGCGGAAGATGTAATTGCGCGCGGTGAAGCCGACGAAGGCGACTTCACGATCGCGGTAATATTCATAGCGGATGGTGTCGAAGTTGTTGAAACCCTTCGCCACCGGCAGATCGGCGCCCCACCAGTTCTTGACCCGCTCGAACTCGATGGCGCGGCCGGTATCGACACGGCCGACCTTGTACGGCCCGCTGCCGAGCGGCACATCCAGCGTCGACTGGTCGAACTCCTGCTTCGCGTAATAGGCCTTGGAGAAAATCGGCAGCGTGGCAACAAACAACGGCACGTCGCGGCCGCGCTTTTCAGCAAAGCGCGCGACCACAGCGCCGTCGATCACTTCCGCGCCTTTGAAGTCGCGCAACAACTGCGTGATGATCGGGTGGCCTTTTTCCTTCAGCGTATTGAGCGACCAGACGACGTCTTCCGCCATGATCGGCGTGCCGTCGTGGAACTGGGCCTCGCGGCGCATGTTGAAACGATAGGTTAGACCGTTGTCGCTGACCGTAACGCCACGCGCCGCGTAAGCGTAAAGCGCGTCGGGCTCGTCGCCGGACCCTGCCATCAGTGTCGCGAAAGTCCGGTCCATGCCAAACACGCCCTCGCCTTTGAGGATGTACGAGTTCAGCGAATTGAAGGTCAGGAACGAGCCGTTGTAGCCGCGGCTCGAAATACATTCGGAATACGAGCCGCCTTTCGGCGCATCCGGATTGACGTATGCGAAGTTCTTGAAGTCCGCCGGATAGTTGAGGTCGCCGAAGGCCGACATGCCGTGGCGCTCGACGCCTTCCGGCACCTGGGCTTGCGCTTGCGGTGCGAACTTTGCCGCAGCGACAGCACCAGCCGAGAGAAGCAGAGCGTTACGGCGCGTAATCAAGAGCGCTGCGGCGCCTTCGCCGCCTTGTCCGCGTCCCACCACCACACCGTCGGAAAAGCGGAAGCCCCATACTTTGGCAACGTGTCCGGCCGGCTGAAGCGATCCCAACGCACGATGCGCTGAAACGGATAGCTCCACTGCGGCACGACGTAATCGTTCCACAGCAATACGCGATCAAGAGCATGCGTCGCGGCGACCAGCTCTTCACGGCTTTTGGCGAAAATCACGCGTTCGATCAGCTTGTCGACCGCCGGATTCTTGATCCCGACGTAATTGCGCGAACCTGCCTGATCCGCGGACTGAGACCCCCAATATCCGCGTTGTTCATTGCCGGGCGACAGCGACTGCCCCCATGAGGAGACAACGATATCGTAGTCTCGCTGCCGTAACCGATTGATATATTGCGAACTATCGACCGTCCGCAGCATCACCTCGATGCCAAGGCGCTCCAATGAGGGCTTGTAGAACAGAATAACGCGCTCGAATGTCGGCTGGCTGATCAGGAATTCAACAGAGAGACGTTCGCCGGTTTTGGTATTGATGAGCTTCGTATCCTTGATCTCATAGCCGGCCTCACGCAACAGCGCGAGCGCACTGCGCTGATTGCCGCGCAGCACATCCGGACCGCCGCCCGGCGGATTGGTATAAGGCTTGGTGAACAGATCCGCCGGCACATCGGCGCGGACGTCATTCAACATCTCCAGCTCGGCACCCTGAGGCACGCCAGACGACGCCAGATCTGTACCGTAGAAGTAGCTATTGATGCGTTTGTACTGCCCGTAGAACAATTGCTTGTTCATCTCGTCAAAATCGAAGGCGAAATTAAAAGCGCGCCGCAACCGCGCGTCCTTGAATTTGTCACGACGAATATTGAAGGCAAAACATTGCATGATGCCCGACGAGGAAGACGGAAATTCTTCCTTGAGCGCTCTCTTCTGCTGAATGGCCGGGAAATCGTACGAGGTCGCCCAGTCCTTGGCGCTGTTCTCGAGCCGCCAGTCGACCTGATCGCCTTTGAAGGCTTCAAGCGCGACGGTGTAGTCGCGAAAATACTCGTAGCGCATCTGGGTGAAATTATTGGTGCCGACGTTGACGTTGAGATCCTTGCCCCAGTAAGCGCCGACTTTCTCGTAGACGATGTTGCGGCCGGGCTGGAATTCCTTAAGCCGATACTGACCCGAACCAAGCGGCGGCTCGAGCGTCGTTGCGGTGATGTCGCGCTTGTTGCCGTTCTTGTCGGTGCCGGTCCACCAATGCTTCGGCAGCACCGTCAGCTCACCGACGATCGTCGGCAATTCGCGATTACCCGGCGCATCGAACGTGAAGGTGATTTCGCGCTCACCCGTTTTTTCTGCCTTCGTGACATGGCGATAGTAGGCGCCGAGCTGCGGGCTGTTGGTCTTGAAGGCGTCGAACGAGAAGATGACGTCATCCGGCGTCACCGGCTTGCCATCGTGCCACTTGGCCCTGGCGTTGAGACGGTAGGTTGCAGATGAAAAATCGGCGGGGAAACTGACCGCTTCGGCAAGCAGGCCGTATTCGGTCGATACTTCGTCGAGCGAGCGCGCCATCAACGTCTCGGTCACCAGTTCGATGCCTTCCGCCAGATTGCCCTTCACACCGGTGATGACCGAGTTGAAATTGTCAAAGGTGCCGACGGCGATGCTGCGCAAGACCCCACCCTGTGGCGCCTGCGGATTGACGTAGTCGAAATTTTTGAAGTCGGCCGGATACTTCACGTCACCGAACAAGGACAGGGCGTGCTTCCAGACCTTCTCCTGCGCCGTCGCCGGGCCAATGAGGCCTGCGACCCCGACCCCTCCCAGCGCCGGAGCCGCCAGAGTGGCCGCAGTGGCGCGCAGGACGGATCGGCGGGTCAATGGCATGGACAGCTCCGAGGGGAAATAAGCGGCAGGTAATACGTTTCGATACCAAGCGATTCCGGGGGGATTATGTCGGTTTTCCGGCCCCCGCAAAGCGCCGAGAAGCCGCATGACCCGCTGATTTCCGAATAAGGCGTGCGCCCAAAAGCAAAACGGCCGGGCTTCAAGCCCGGCCGTCAAATCGCTAAAGCATTGGAATTTCTTATTTTTTAGCTGCCGGCGGCGCCGTGGGGGCGGCAGCCTTCGGAGCATCGGCGGGCTTGGCGCCCGCATCGGCGGCCTTCGGCATCGGCACCGGGCTGTCCGCGTGCTTGGCCAAAAATGCAATGACATCAGCACGTTGCGTCTCGCGGGAGAGGCCAGCGAAGGTCATGTTGGTGCCGGTGATATAGCCGCGCGGATTGGTCAGGAACTTGTTGAGCTCGTCGAAGCTCCAGTTGCCGCCCTTGGCCTTCATGCCGGCCGAATAGTTGAAGCCGGCTTCCGAGGCACGCGGACGGTTGACGACGTTCCAGAGGTTCGGGCCGACGCGGTTCGGGCCGCCCTTCTCGAAAGTGTGACAGGCCTGGCACTGCTTGGCGGTGGCTTCGCCCTTTTCCGCCGACGCCGCGGCGAGCAGAGTCTCGATTGGTTGCTCTGCTTCCTTCGCTCCGCCGGCTTTTTCGCCGCCCGTTTCCTTGACCGCGATTTCGTAGCCCGGCTTGGCGGGCTTGGCCGGGTTAAACAGCGCGCCCGCGCCGATATTCAGCGACAGCAGGATCAAGCACGTGGCCAGGATGGCGCCGAGGACTTTATTGAGCTCGAAGGAATTCATCGGAATTGCAGCTCCCAAGGAGGGGCAGAAACAGGCGGGATTTCAATGGGAGAGATACCGGTTTGCCCCTTTACTGGCAACCCGTATAAGCGCGCATGTGATGCCGACATTCGTATTGTCCAACGGCTAAAAACCGCTCCTACCCATGCCGAAAACCATCATCCTCATACCGGCCCGCATGGCCTCGACCCGCCTGCCCGGCAAACCGCTGGCCGATATCAACGGCTTGCCGATGATCGTCCAGGTGCTGCGCCGCGCGGAAGCCGCCGGCATCGGCGAGGCCGTCGTCGCCACTGATTCCGAGGCGGTGCAAACGGCGGTGGAAAAGTCCGGCGGCCGGGCGGTCATGACGAGCGCCGGGCACCCGTCCGGCTCGGACCGGATTTACGAGGCGCTCGAGGAGATCGATCCTGAACATCAGGTCGAACTGGTGGTCAACGTCCAGGGCGACCTGCCGACCGTCGACCCCGCCGATATCCGCGCCTCGCTCGGCCCCCTCGCCGACCCCACGGTCGATATCGCGACCTTGGCCGCTGTCATCACAGATCCGGCCGAGCGCACCAACCCGAACATCGTCAAAGCCGTCGGCTCCTTGATCGCGCCGGACCGGCTGCACGCGGCGACCTTTACCCGGGCCGACGCCACCGGCCCCGGCCCGCACTATCACCACATCGGGCTCTATGCTTACCGGCGCGCGGCGCTCGCCCGGTTCGTCAAGCTGCCGCCGTCAGCCAACGAACAGCGTGAGCGGCTCGAACAGCTCCGCGCGCTCGACGCCGGCATGCGCATCGACGCCGTCATCGTGAACAGCGTGCCGCTCGGCGTCGATACGCCGGAAGAACTGGCCAAAGCGCGCAAGATGCTCGGCGATTGACTTGAGGCGCACGGACGGCGCAAGGATTTCCGCGACAGCGATTTGGACCAAAGCGATGGCGAAAAAGAAAATCATTTTCCAGGGCGAACTCGGCGCGAATTCACACATCGCCTGCCAGCAAGCCTATCCGTCCTACGAAGCCGTGCCAGGCGCGACGTTCGAGGACTGCTTTGCCGCCATCACCAGCGGCAAGGTCGATCTCGGCATGATCCCGATCGAGAATTCGGTCGCCGGCCGCGTCGCCGACATTCATCACCTGATGCCGACCGCCAAGCTGCACATCATCGGCGAACACTTCATGCCGGTGCATCATCAGTTGCTGGCGGTGAAGGGCGCGAGTCTCAAGACCATCAAGACGGTCGAGAGCCACGTTCACGCGCTCGGCCAGTGCCGCAAGCTGATCCGTTCGGCCAAACTGAAGGCCATTGTCGCCGCGGACACCGCAGGCTCCGCGCGCGAGGTGGCCGAGGCCAACGACAAGACGCGCGCCTCGATCGCGACTGCTCTGGCCGGCAAGATCTACGGCCTGAAGGTGCTCGCCCGCGATATCGAGGACGAGAAGCACAACACCACGCGCTTTATCGTCCTGTCGCCGAAGAAGCAGGACGCCAAGCCGAACCGCGGCAAGGTCGTCACGACTTTCATCTTTCAGGTGCGCAATATTCCGGCCGCGCTGTACAAGGCGCTCGGCGGCTTTGCCACCAACGGCATCAACATGACCAAACTGGAAAGCTACATGGTCGGCGGCAGCTTCTCGGCGACGCAGTTCTATGCGGACGTCGAAGGCCACCCATCGGACCGCGGCCTGCAACTGGCGCTGGAAGAACTCGACTTCGTTTGCCAGAAGGGCACGTTGCGCATTCTCGGCGTTTACCCGGCGCATCCGTTCCGCAAGAAGCTGAACAAGAGCTGAGCCAAGCCGTCAGAGAGCCTTGGCAGGCTGCGCAGGCTTGCCCTTCACGGCTTCTTCCGTAATCACCGTGAATTTGGACAGATTGTTCTGACCGAACGTCGTCGTGATCGCGACGTCGATGGCATCGCGGCCCCGCGCCATCAGCACGCGCCCGATACGCGGCGTATTGTTGCGCGGATCGAACATCTGCCAGCGCCCGCCGATATAAGCCTCGAACCAGGCGGCGAAATCGCCGACCGCCCAGGGCTTCGGCGTACCGATATCGCTAAGATAGCCGGTGCAGTACCGTGCCGGAATATTCATGGCGCGGCAGAATGAAATCGCCAGATGGGTGAAATCGCGGCACACGCCGCGCTTTTCCTGAAATGCTTCCGATGCGGTGCGCGTCGGGTTGGCGTCCTGATAATTGAACTTGATGTGATTGTGGACGTAATCGCAGATCGCCTGCACGCGCGCCCAGCCCGGCTTGGTCTTGCCGAACAGATCCCACGCCACCTGCGACAGTTTCTCAGTATCGCAGTAACGGCTTGCCAGCAGAAACACCAAGGCTTCTTCCGGCAATTCCTCGATTGCGTGCTGTTGCGCGGTCTTCACGACGCTGTCGGGCTTGCCGGTATCGCGCACTTTGGCGTTGCTGGCGATCCGGAAGCGGCCTTTCGGCGCGGTCAGCCTGCTGCACCAGTTGCCGAAGCCATCCCGATAGGCGGACAGCGGAACCGGCGGATCGGTGATGATGTGGTCGGGAACAAGAATGTCGGAAGCGCGGGTGTAATGAATATGCAGCACCAGCAACATTGGTGTCGGCTGCGGCAGGTCGTAAATCAACTCATAGCCGACATTGAGCTCCACACCATGATCCTTTGAGATTGGGGCGGGAAACCGCTTCCAAAAACAAAGCCTACGCTCTTAATGCGGACAAGTCCGTTTTATTCCTGCTCGTAACGTTCGACAAAGCGCGGCGACAGCTTGCGCAGCCGCTCCAGATCGACGCGGCCAGACCGCGTGATGTAGCTCATGGCGAATTCGACCGGCGACAAACTCATCTGCTCGGCGAAATTCTCGTACCAGAGTGCGCTGCTATTGGCCCCGGCGACAATCTTCTCGACGATGGGCCGTCGCACTGCCTCAAAAGCAGGCAGTGCGGCGGCGACATCGTCCCGATGTTCCTTCAGGGCGCGATTGAGCGCGATGGCATCCTCCATCGCCAGCCGCGTGCCGGAACCGATGGAGAAATGCGCCGTGTGCAGGGCGTCGCCGACCAGCACATGCGTGCCGTGATGCCAGCGGGCATTCTTCACGATCGGAAAACGCCGCCATACTGAATTGTTCGAGATCAGCGGACGCCATTCCAGCGCATCGGCGAAGACGCGCTGGCACAGGCCGCGCGATACCGCGTCGTCCATGCGTTCCAGGCCGGCGCCGACGAAAGTCGCGGCATCGACCTCGACGATGAACGTGCTGCGGCCCGGCGCATAACGGTAATGATGCGCGTTGAAATTACCGATCGGCGTGTGGCGGAACGTCTGCGTCAGCGTATCGAACGGCTTGCTGGTGCCGAACCAGGCAAAACGATTGGCGAGATAGGAAACGCTGGCGCCGAATTCCTCGGCATAGGTGTAGCGGACCAGCGAATTGACGCCGTCGGCCCCGACGATCAGGTCAGCATCGCCCACCGCATCGAGCGACTTCACCGCGCGGCCGAACTGCAGATCGACGCCCGCCGAGAGCGCTTGCGCCTGTAACAACTGCAGCAACTTCAACCGGCCGATGGCGGCAAAACCGATGCCGTCGATGACGACGCGCTCGTTCTTGTGCACGAGCGCCATGTCGCCCCAGGACTCCATCTGCGGCGTGATGGCCGCGAAAGTCTCCGGATCGTCGTCGCGCAGGAATTCCAGCGCACGGTCCGAGAACACTACGCCGAAGCCGAATGTAGCATCGGCAACGTTCTGCTCGATCACCACAACGTCGGCATCCGGCCGACGCCGCTTGATCAGATAGGAGAGATAAAGCCCGGCCGGGCCGGCGCCGAGAATGGCAATGCGCATGTGTTAATCTGTCATACTCCGCGAAGGCGGAGTATCCAGCCCTCACCTTATAGAAGAGCTGTCATCGCCCGCCTTCGCGGGCGATGACAGCTGAATATGTGCTAGCATTCGACTGCCCTTTAATCGAGAACCCAGCCATGTTCACCATCGTCTTCGCGCTCGCCCTTCACATCCTTGCCGCGGTGGTTTGGGTCGGCGGCATGTTCGCGGCCTATCTGTGCCTGCGGCCTGCGGCGGGCTTTCTTGAAGGTCCGCAACGGCTGGAATTGTGGCGCGGCTTCTTCGCCAAGTTCTTTCCCTGGGTCTGGCTCTCGGTCATCCTGTTGCTCGCTACCGGCTACTGGATGTTGGTGACCACTTTTGGCGGCTTCAAGGGCGCACCGCTGTACATCAACCTGATGCAGTTGCTCGGCCTGATCATGGCCGCGCTGTTCTTCTGGCTGTTCCACGGCCCGTGGCTGAAGTTCAAACGCGCCGTGGACGCCAAGGATTATGCCGCGGCCGGCGGGCAAATCGGAAAGATCGCAAAGATCATCCAGATCAACCTGCCGCTCGGCCTGATTGTCGTGCTGATCGGCGGCACCGGGCGGTTCTGGGGATAGCTGTCATTCCGGGGCGCGTGCAAAGCACGTGAATCCAGAACCAAAGCAGAGGTGCGTGCAGCTCTGGATTCCGGGCTCCGGCCTTCGGCCGGCCCCGGAATGACCAAGAGCTAAATCGTCTGATTGTACTCGCCGACGTCGGGATGCGTGCGCAGCACGGCATCGACCGATTTGAACATCGCGCGCATGCGCGCCTCCGACACCGGACTTTCGACGACGACAACAAGCTCAGGCTTGTTCGACGAGGCCCGCACCAGACCCCAGGTGCCGTCCTCGACTGTGACGCGCACGCCGTTGACGGTGACGAGATCGCGGATCGGCTGGCCGTCGAATTTTTCGCCCTTGGCCTTCATCGCCTCGAAGTGCTTCACGACCTGGTCGACGATGCCGTACTTCACCTCATCGGCGCAATGCGGCGCCATGGTCGGCGAGCCCCAGGTCTTGGGCAGCGCCTTGCGCAGATCGGCCATCGACTTGTCGGGATTGCGGTCGAGCATGTCGCAGACCGCAAGGCCGAAAATCATGCCGTCGTCGTAACCGCGGCCGAAAGGCTTGTTGAAGAAGAAGTGTCCGGACTTCTCGAAGCCCGCCACCGCGCCGAGTTCGTTGACGCGGCGCTTGATGTAAGAATGGCCCGTTTTCCAGTAATCGGCCTTGACGCCGTTGGCCTTGAGCACCGGATCGGTGAGGAAAAGGCCGGTCGATTTCACATCGACGACGAAGGTCGAATTCTTGTGGATCGACGACATATCGCGCGCCAGCATGACGCCGACCTTGTCGGCGAAAATCTCCTCGCCCTCATTGTCGACCACGCCGCAACGGTCGCCGTCGCCGTCAAAGCCGAGCGCGACATCCGCTTTATGAAACAGCACCGCGTCACGCATGGCGTGCAGCATCTTCATGTCTTCGGTGTTGGGATTGTAGCGCGGGAACGAATGGTCGAGCTCGCAGTCGAGCGGCACGACCTCGCAGCCGATGGCTTCGAGCACCTTCGGCGCGAAGGCGCCGGCGGTGCCGTTGCCGCACGCAGCGACGACTTTCAGCTTGCGCTTGAGCTTCGGCCGCTTGGCGGTCAGATCGGCGAGGTAGCGCGCCGGGAAATTCTCGACGAAGACGTATTCGCCGTTGCCCTTGAGATTGAAATTGGCGCCGAGCACGATTTCCTTGAGCCGCGTCATCTCGACTGGGCCGAAGGTCAAAGGCCGCGCCGCGCCCATCTTCACGCCGGTCCAGCCATTGTCGTTGTGCGAGGCGGTGACCATCGCGACGCAGGGTACGTCGAGCTCGAACTGGGCGAAATAGGCCATCGGCGTCATGCAGAGCCCTATGTCATGTACCTTGCAGCCCGAGGCGAGCAGGCCCGAGATCAAGGCCATCTTCACCGACGCCGAGTAGCTGCGGAAATCGTGACCGGTCACGATCTCCTGCTTGACGCCCATCTCCTTGATCAAGGTGCCGAGCCCCATGCCCAACGCCTGGATGCCCATCAGGTTAATTTCTTTTTCCAGCAGCCAGCGCGCGTCGTATTCGCGGAAGCCGGTCGGCTTCACCAGCGGCGAGGATTCATATTCGTAGGTGTTGGGGGTCAGGGCGGGTTTCGGCTTGGGAAACATCAGGTCCTCAAATCGCGGGAAGGTCGAATCTGAATAGCCTAACGCCGGAAAGGCGCAAAGCGGTCCAATCAATACCAAAGATCAAAAACAGGAGATTGTGGCGTGTTATTGCTCAAGCACCATGCGCCCATCCGCGACTTCGTAGCGCCTGAGCCGTGACAGGAACGAGACGCCGAGCAGATTGGTGGCCAGGACATCGTCGGGCAGCACCATCGCCTGGACACCGTTCACGACAATGCCGCCGACCTCGATGCGGCCGAGCCGGAACGGCGCGGCTTTGACGGTGCCATTGGCGGTAGAAACCGTCGCCGTATAGTTGCTCTTCGTCGGGTAGAAGCCGCTGCGCATGGCGTCCGACTCGCGCAGCACGACCACGGATGCGCCGCTATCGACCAGGAAGTCGAAGCGCTGGCCGTCGATCCGGGCCTCGGCCTTGAAGTGACCCCGGCGGTCGGACTCCAGCAGAATCTTGCCGCCGCTGCCGGATTGCGTCGCGCCGTTTGACGCGGGGGCAGCGGCCTGCACCGGCGTTACCGCGCGGATGTCGACGGCCTTGTCGGTCGACTTCTGCAGCCAGCCGGCGATGACGCAGGCGACGGCCGCGAGCATGAGGATGTTGCGCATGTCTGGTCCCGAAAATACGAGGCAGTCGTTGCACAGGGGCCGTCAAAACCGCCTTAACGCGGTACCGGACGCACCGGCGCGCAGTTCGGCTGGTCAGCGGCCGGTTAAGCGGATCGCTAAAATTGAAGCTATGTGCCGCGGGGCTTGGCGCGGCGCGTCGGCACTGCGGCCGCCGGATCGTCGGGCCACGGATGCCGCGGATAGCGGCCGCGGAGGTCGGTGCGGACGTCGGCGTAGCTGCCGCGCCAGAAGCCCGGCAGGTCGCGTGTGATCTGCACCGGCTTGTGGCCGGGCGACAGCAGTTCGATGACCAGCGGCACGCGGCCGCCGGCGATGGCCGGGTGCTTCGCCAACCCGAACATCTCCTGCACCCGGATCGAAATGGTCGGTCCCTGCGCCGCTTCGTAGTCGATGGCGACCTGCGAACCGGTCGGCGCGGTAAAATGTGTCGGCGACTCCTCGTCGAGGCGGCGGCGCAAACTCCACGGCACTAGAGCCGTGACGGCATCCGATAGCTCGCCGGCCGCGACATCGCTGCGCGCGGTCTTATCGGTCAGCAAAGGCTCCAGCCATTCGGCGACGGATATCGCGAGACCTTCGTTCGACAAATCCGACCATTCATCGCCTTCCGCCTTGCGCAAAAATTCGACGCGGGTGCGGAATTGCAGCGCCACCTTGCTCCACGGCAATTTATCGAGGCCCTGCGCGACGATGCCTTGCGCCAAGACCTTCGCGGTTTCGCCATCAGGCGTGACCTGCTTGATTTGCTCCGCGAGCACGATGGCACCGAGCCGGCGGCTGCGCCGGGCGCGCAACGTCGCCGACGCTGCGTCGAACGTCACTGTGTCCCGATCCTCGATCTTGTCGGCGAAACGGGATTCGATTTCGGCCAACGTGATCGGGGCGGCGAGGATGATGCGGCTCGACGCCGCCGCTCCGGTGAGTTCGGCGACGGTCAGAAACGGCTCCCGCGCCAGTGACGACGCCGGATCGACAGCGCCGCCGCGTCCGCTCGCCAGCAGAAACGCGCCGCCGCCACCGCCGCGATTTTTCGCGACGCGATCGGGATAGGCCAGCGCGAGCAACGCGCCGGGTGACACATCAGCGGGAGCGACCTTGCCGTCGACCTGATCGGCCCAGCGCTTGGCCATGGCCCGCGAATCCTGCGCCCGCGCGGAGCGATCGCGGCGCAGTTGATCGAGGCGATGGCGCAGATCGACATCGTCGCCACCGAGACCGCGCTCGGTGACGATGGCTGCGATCATCGCCGCTTCGCCGGCGGCGCATTCGTCGGCAGCATCGACGACCATGCGCGCCAGCCGCGGCGGCAGCGGCAAAGCGCGGAGCTTGCGGCCCTCCTCCGTGATGCGGCCCTGGGCGTCGATGGCGCCGAGCTCAGTGAGCAACGCTTTCGCCTCACTCATCGCCGCGGCCGGCGGCGGATCGATGAAGGCGAGCGTGGCCGGATCGGCCGCGCCCCATTGCGCCAGATCGAGCACGAAAGACGACAAATCGGCCGACAGAATTTCCGGCCGCGTATAGGCATCGAACGAACCGGTCTGCGGTTCGTCCCACAGCCGGTAACAGATACCCGGCTCGGTGCGGCCGGCGCGGCCGCGGCGCTGGTCGGCGGCGGCGCGCGAGACGCGGACCGTTTCCAGCCGCGTCAGGCCGACATCCGGCTCATAACGGGGTACGCGCGACAGGCCGCTGTCAATGACGACGCGCACACCCTCGATGGTCAGCGAGGTCTCGGCAATCGACGTCGCCAGCACGACCTTGCGCTTGCCCTTGGGCGCCGGTGAAATCGCGCGGTCCTGCTCGCGGCCTTCCAGCGCGCCGAACAGGGCCACGACATCGACAGCCGGGTCGTCGATACGCTCTTTCAATAAAGTCTCGGTGCGGCGGATTTCGCCGGCGCCCGGCAGAAACACCAGCACCGAGCCGCTATCGGCGCGCAGCGCGCGCTGCACCGCATCCGCCACCGGCCGCTCGATGCGGTCGCGCGAATCGCGGCTAAGATAGCGCGTCTCGACCGGAAAGGCGCGGCCTTCGCTCTCGACAACGGGCGCATTGCCGAGCAACGCCGCGACACGCGCGCCGTCGAGCGTCGCCGACATCACCAGCACCCTCAGATCGTCGCGCAAGCCTTCCTGCACGTCGCGCGCCAGCGCCAATCCAAGATCGGCATCGAGCGAACGCTCATGAAATTCGTCGAACAGCACGGCGGCGACGCCGTCGAGCGACGGATCGTCGAGGATCAGCCGCGTGAAGATGCCTTCGGTGACGACCTCGATGCGCGTGCGCTTCGACACTTTGGAGCCGAAACGTACGCGCAGGCCGACGGTGTCACCGACCTGCTCGCCGATTGTCGATGCCATGCGCGCGGCGGCGGCACGCGCCGCCAAGCGGCGCGGCTCCAGCACCAGAATTTTCTTGTTGGCCGCCCATGGCTCATCCATGAGCACCAGCGGCACACGCGTCGTCTTGCCTGCACCGGGCGGCGCCACCAGTACGGCCGTATTGGCAGCACGCAGCGCGCCGGTCAGGCGCGGCAGCACATCGTCGATGGGGAGCGATGAGTCAAATTTGCGCGTCATATCAGATGTCATCATCCGCGAAGGCGGATGATCCAGTACCACGAATGACAGCAAATAATGTCAGCAAACACTGGATCCCCGCCTCCGCGGGGACGACGTCCTACGCTTACTTTCGATCCGACGCGCGCCGCGTCAGGTTTTCTGGCGCATCGGCGCGGGCGCGGCCGACGCTCTCATAGCTGAAACCGTGACGGACGACTTCATCGGGCCGGTAGATGTTGCGCAGATCGACCAGCACCGGCTTTGCCATAATTGATTTCAGGCGCTTGAAGTCGAGCGCGCGGAACTGCTCCCACTCTGTCACGATCACCAGTGCCGAAGCGCCGTCAGCGCATGCATAGGCGTCGTTGCAGAACTCGACATTGCTGACCATCGGCTTCGCCTGCTCCATACCGACCGGATCGAAGGCGCGCACCTTGGCGCCCATGTCCTGCAGGGCCGTGATGATCGGCAGCGACGGTGAATCGCGCATATCGTCGGTGTTCGGCTTGAACGTCAGGCCGAGCAACGCGATGGTCTTGCCGCGTACGTCGCCGTTGAGCACGGTCGATACCTTGCGCGCCATGGCGCGCTTGCGTGAATCATTGACGGCGGCGACGGCCTCGACGATGCGCAGCGGAGCACCATTGTCTTCGCCGGTCTTGATCAGCGCCAGCGTGTCCTTCGGAAAGCACGAGCCGCCGTAACCGGGACCGGCGTGCAGGAACTTCGAACCGATACGGTTATCGAGGCCGATGCCACGCGCGATTTCCTGCACGTCGGCCCCGACCTTCTCGGCCAGATCTGCGATCTCGTTGATAAAGGTGATCTTGGTCGCAAGGAACGCGTTGGCGGCGTATTTGATCAGCTCGGCGGTGCGCCGTCCGGTGAACAAAATCGGCGAGCGGTTGAGATAGAGCGGGCGATAGATTTCCGTCATCACCTCGCGGGCGCGCTCATTGTCAGTACCGACGACGATACGGTCGGGATGCTTGAAATCCTGGATCGCCGCGCCTTCGCGCAGGAATTCCGGGTTTGACACCGCGGCGAAATCCGCCTTCGGCGCCGTCTCGTGGACAATGCGCTCGACTTCATCGCCGGTGCCGACCGGCACGGTGGACTTGGTGACGATCACCGTGAAGCCGTCGAGCGCCGCCGCGATCTCGCGGGTTGCGGCATAGACATAGCTGAGATCGGCGTGGCCATCGCCGCGGCGCGATGGCGTGCCGACCGCGATGAACACCGCGTCGGCGCCTTTGACGCCAGTCGGCAGATCTGTGGTGAATTTCAGGCGCCCGGCGCGCACGTTGTTGGCGACCAGCTCCGCCAAACCCGGCTCGTAGATCGGCATGACGTTGCGCTCGAGCGCCTCGATCTTGCCTTTGTCCTTGTCGACGCAGGTCACGTCATGGCCAAAATCGGCAAAACACGCCCCTGACACCAGGCCGACGTACCCCGTTCCGATCATCGTGACGCGCATATTTGAAGTCCGTTTTGCTCGCGCCGGAGGGGCGCTGGTCAGGGCCGCAAATCAGGGCTGCTGCATAAAAGAGCCGGTTCCGAGTCGCGAGACGGCGACTTAGTCACAAACCCGTAAACAGCCTGATAATCTGCATCCACAGGCGGGTTAACACGCATTGATTCAATCGCTGTGACAGCCCACATTCCGCCCATGCCGACATCCGCAAAATCCAAAGCCCAAGCCGCGCCTGACAAGGCTCCCGTCACCGCAAACCCGGCGGCCCGGCCGCTGAAAAAGGGCGACCACCTCTTCCTGGTTGACGGCTCCGGCTACATTTTCCGCGCCTACCATGCGCTGCCGCCGCTGACCCGCAAATCCGACGGGTTGCAGGTCAACGCCGTGCTCGGCTTCTGCAACATGCTGTGGAAGCTGCTGGCCGACATGCCGAAGGACGACAAGCCGACGCATCTGGCGGTCATCTTCGACAAATCTGAGAAAACCTTCCGCACCGAAATGTATCCGCAATACAAGGCGCACCGGCCCGACCTGCCGGAAGACCTGCGACCGCAATTCCCGCTGATCCGCGACGCGGTGCGCGCCTTCGAAATCCCCTGCCTCGAACAGGCCGGCTTCGAAGCCGACGATTTGATCGCGACCTATGCCCGGCTCGCCTGTGAAGCCGGCGCGACGACCTCGATCGTGTCCTCCGACAAGGACCTGATGCAGCTCGTGAGCGATTGCGTCACCATGTACGACACGATGAAGGACAAGCGCATCGGTCCGGCCGAGGTGATCGAGAAGTTCGGCGTCGGTCCCGACAAGGTCATCGAGGTGCAGTCGCTGATCGGCGATTCCTCCGACAACGTGCCGGGCGTACCCGGGATCGGCGTCAAGACCGCGGCGCAATTGATCGGCGAATACGGCGACCTCGAGACGCTGCTCAAGCGCGCCGGCGAGATCAAGCAGGACAAGCGCCGCCAGACACTCATCGACAACGCCGAGTCGGCGCGCATCTCGAAGAAACTGGTGACGCTCGACAGCAACGTACCGCTCGACGTCGATGTTGCCGAACTCGCCGTGCACGAACCGGACTACAAAAACCTCGTTGGCTTTCTCAAGGCGATGGAATTCTCGACCATCACCCGCCGCGTCGCTGAGAAGGCTGGCATCGACGCCACCGCGGTGCAGGCCGACGGCAAGCTGACGTCGGCAACCGCGCCCAAGGCCGCGAACGCACCAGCATCGGGAAGCCGCGATCTGTTCGGCGACGTCCCCGCCGCCCCGGTCGCCGAGCGCGCCGCCGGCGCGACTGACGTTCACACGCCCGTATTGCTCGCCGAGCGCCGCGTCGCCGCCTTGCGCGACGCCACCTTCGATCCGTCGAAATACGAAACCATCGGCACCATGGCGCGGCTCAAGCATTGGATCACGCGCGCCTATGACGTCGGCGTGATTTCGCTGCGCACCGAGGTCAACGGCATCGATCCGATGCAGGCTGCGTTGTCCGGCATCGCCCTCGCCATAACGCCGAACGAGGCGGCCTATCTGCCGCTCGGCCATCGCGACGCCAGCGACGGCGAGGCATCCGGCCTGTTCGCCGCCAAGCTCGCGGACGGCCAACTGACGGAAAAAGAAGCGCTCGCCGCGCTCAAGCCGATCCTGGAAGACGGTGGCATCATCAAGCTCGGGCACGACGTCAAACGCGACTGGCTGGTGCTGGCCCGCCGCGGCATACGTATCGGCTGTATCGACGACGTCATGCTGATGTCTTACGTGCTCGACGCCGGCAAAGGGTCGCATGCACTGGAAAACCTCGGCACGCGCTACTTCAATCGCGGCCTGTCGCGCTTCCACGAGGTCAAGAACAAGGAAAAGGCGCTGCTGACGCCCGAGGCGACGCCAATCGCGCGCGCCGCCGCCTACGCGCCGGAAGATGCCGACGCCATGTTGCGGCTGTGGCACGCGCTCAAACCACGCATGGCGGCGGAGAACGTCGTCGGCGTCTACGAGACGCTGGAACGGCCGCTCGCACGCGTGCTGGCGCGCATGGAAGAGCGCGGCATTTCCATCGATCGTCCCGAACTCGCGCGGCTGTCCAACGACTTCGGCAAGCGGCAAACCGCGCTGGAACAGGAGATCAATGAGATCGCCGGCGCGCCGGTAAACCCCGGCAGCCCGAAACAGCTCGGCGATATCCTGTTCGGCCAACTCGGCCTGCCCGGAGGTACCAAGACCAAGACCGGCCAATGGTCGACCGGCGCGCGCGAACTCGAAGAACTCGCCGAACACGGCCATCCGCTGCCGCGCAAGATTCTCGACTGGCGTCAGGTGTCGAAGCTGCGCTCAACCTACACCGAGGCGCTGCCGAACTACGTCAATCCGGACACCAACCGCGTTCACACCTCCTACGCGCTGGCCGCGACCTCGACCGGCCGCCTGTCATCGTCTGAACCCAACCTGCAGAACATCCCGATCCGCACCGAGGAAGGCCGCAAGATCCGCCGGGCCTTCGTCGCCACGCCGGGCAACAAGCTAGTGTCGGCTGACTATTCGCAGATCGAACTGCGGCTGCTGTCGGAAGTCGCCAACGTGCCAACCTTGCGCAAGGCGTTCCAGGACGGCATCGACATTCATGCCACGACGGCGTCGGAAATGTTCGGCGTTCCGGTCAAGGACATGCCCGCCGACATCCGCCGCCGCGCCAAAGCGATCAACTTCGGCATCATCTACGGCATCTCGGCCTTCGGCCTCGCCAACCAGCTCTCCATCGAGCGCGAGGAAGCCGGCGCCTATATCAAGAAATATTTCGAACGCTTCCCCGGCATCCGCGATTACATGGATGAGACCAGGGAGTTCTGCCGCACGCACGGCTATGTGCTGACGCTGTTCGGCCGCAAGTGCCACTACCCGGACATCAAGGCGTCGAATGCGTCGATCCGCGCCTTCAACGAGCGCGCTGCCATCAATGCGCGCCTTCAGGGCTCGGCGGCGGACATCATCCGCCGCGCCATGATCCGCATGGAAGGCGAACTGGCCTCCGCCAAGCTCAAGGCGCAGATGCTGCTGCAGGTGCACGACGAACTGATCTTCGAAGTGCCCGAGAAGGAAGTGAAAGACACCATCGCCATCGTCAAGGATGTGATGGAAGGCGCGCCACATCCGGCCGTGTCGCTGAACGTGCCGCTACAGGTCGACGCTCGCGCCGCGGATAACTGGGACGAAGCGCACTAGCGCTTCTTCTTTTTCGATTTCTCTTTTGATTTGTCTTTCGCCTTCTCTTTGGATTTCTTGCCCGTCAGCACGGCAATCGCCTCGATCTCGAACAGACCGCCCGGCCGCGCCAACGCCGGCACGCCGATGGTGGTGGAAACCGGCGGCGCCTTGGCATGGAGGTACTTGTCGCGAATTTCGCGATAGGCCGCCATGTTGCCGGTGATGTCGACCAGGAAGTTGTTGATCTTGACGACGTCACTCCACTTCGCGCCGGCCGATTTGAGCGCCAGCGTCAGATTGTCGTGCGCCTTGATACACTGGGCCTTGAAGTCGCCCGGCGCGCCGACGAACTTGTTGTCCATATCGACGCCGAGCTGACCGGCGAGATAAATCGTCGTGACCGGCCCCGTGGCTTCGACGACGTAGCTGTAACCCGGCGGCTTCGGCAGAGTCTTCGGATTGTCAAAACGCAGTTTTCCGGCCATGACGTTTCCTCGCCCTGATATCGATGGCGCAATTTGATCACACCGGCAGGCGGGTAAGCAAATTGGGCGCAAAGCCTTTTGTCACAATCGCAATTGCGCTGTGCATGCTGGCGCCGCAGTCGGCGCACGCTGCCGATGCCCTGCCCGGCGCGGCCATGCCGTGGCCCTGGGCGCTGCCATTCCTCGGTATTCTGCTTTCGATCGCGACAGGGCCGCTGCTCTTCCCGCATCTATGGGAGCATCACGTCGGCAAGTTCGCAGCGTTCTGGTCGGCCTGCGTCGCCGTGCCCCTCATCGTCGCGTCGGGGTTCGTTCCGGCGACTCAGGCCATCGCGCACACGGTTCTGCTCGAATACATCCCGTTCATCCTGTTGCTGCTGGCGCTGTTCGTTACCGCGGGCGGCGTCTACCTCGAAGGCAGCCTGCGCGGCACGCCTGCTGCCAACGCCGCGCTGCTGCTCATCGGTACGCTGCTCGCCAGCGTGGTCGGCACCACCGGCGCGTCGATGATCCTCATCCGGCCTCTGATCCGCGCCAATGCGGACCGTGCCTATCGCGTGCACACCGTGGTGTTTTTCATCTTCCTTGTTTCGAATATCGGCGGATCGCTGACGCCGCTGGGGGACCCGCCGCTGTTCGTCGGCTTCCTCAAAGGCGTCAGCTTCTTTTGGACAACGACACATCTGTTTGCCGAGACCTTGTTCGTCGCCGGCGCGGTCCTGGTCGTCTTCTTCGCACTCGATCTTTATCTGCATCGCCGTGAGGCACGCACCCGCTCATTCAATGCAAAGCCGACATCCCGACTGCGGCTCCATGGCCATATCAATCTCATTCTGATCGGCGTCATCATCGCCGCCATTCTGACGAGTGCGTACTGGAAGCCTGGCATCGTCTTCAACGTCTACGGCACCGAGCTGGAATTTCAGAACCTCGTGCGCGATGCGATTTTCGTCGTTGTAGTCTTTGTCTCATTGATACTGACAAAGCCGTCCACCCGCGCGGCAAATGAATTCAACTGGGCACCGATCCGCGAAGTCGCGATTCTCTTCGCCTGCATTTTCATCTGCCTGGTGCCGGTGATCGCCATGCTGCAGGCCGGAACGCAAGGCGCCTTCGCGCCGCTGCTGACCCTCATCAGCAATGCCAACGGCACGCCGAACCCACTCGCCTATTTCTGGCTGACCGGCGGACTATCGTCGTTCCTCGATAATGCGCCGACCTATCTCGTGTTCTTCGAACTGGCCGGCGGCGACGCCAAGGCATTGATGGGGCCATTGGCGGCAACGCTCGCCGCGATTTCCGCCGGCGCGGTGTTCATGGGCGCCAACACCTATATCGGCAATGCGCCGAACTTCATGGTCTATGCCATTGCCCGGCAAATGGGCGTGCGCATGCCGTCGTTCTTCGGCTACATGCTGTGGTCCGGCGGCATTATGGTGCCGGTGCTTGCGCTCTGCGGCTGGTTTTTCTTCGCATAAGCCGACTTTCCTGGCGCGCTAACGCAACATTTACCATACGTGGGCTTTGCTGCCGTCAGCGAGGCCGGGGGCCAGGCGCCCCAAACTGGCGCAACCTTCTTCCTGTCCGGACGTTGATAGGTACATCCCGCCGGGATGTTCGAAGGGTGCGTGCGATGGCAAAATTGGCAAAAATTGCAGTCCTGAGCGCCGCCATCACCGTCGCTGGTATCGCGAGCACGCCCGCCTCCGCCGGATTCCTCGATCGCATTTTCGGCGGCATCCGCGATGCTGTGTCGGCACCCGCGCGCCAGCCTTCCAACGTGAATTCGTTCGCCGATCCGTTTTCGGCCTTGTCCAACGCGCTTGGCGGCAACCGCCGCGAGGAACGGCAGACCGCCGATGCTGTAGGCCCTTCCAAGGGCTTCTGCGTCCGCACCTGCGACGGCAAATATTTTCGGGTGCAGACGCGTCCCGGCATGAGTGCGGCTGAATCGTGCAATTCGTTCTGCCCGGCAACGCCGACAAAAATCTTCTCGGGTAGCAATATCGACAGCGCGGTCGCCACCGACGGCACGCGCTACAGCGACCTCGATACCGCCTTCGCCTACCGCGAGAAGCTCGTTGCCGGCTGCACCTGCAACGGCAAGAACCCCGGCGGCCTCGCGAATATGGACGTCAACAAGGATCCGACCTTGCGGCCCGGCGACATCGTCGCAACCAAGACGGGGCTCGTGGCGTTCACCGGCGCCAGCAGCAATGTCGCCAACTTCACGCCGATCGATTCCTATCGCGGCCTGTCGCAGAACGCGCGCGATAAACTCTCGGACGTAAAAATCATGCCGGCGACGCCTGGCCACGAGGATCTGACGACGGCGACGGTCACGCCGGTCAGCGATCGCCCGCGCACGCCGAACCGCAACACGCAGGCGTGGCGCTAATCACGCCTGAAGATGGCCGACGACTTCCTCGCCAAGCGATAGCGAACTGGTGAGTCCTGGCGATTCGATCCCGAACATCTGCACCAGCCCCGGCACGCCGTGCTCTTTCGGTGTGTCGAGCAGGAAGTCTTTCTGCGGCTCGTCCGGACCGCCGATCTTCGGCCGGATACCGGCATAGTCCGCCGTGAGCGCGCCATCGCGCAAGCCCGGCCAGTAGGTGCGAATCCGCTCGTAGAACACGTCGGCGCGGGAAACGTTGACGTTGTAATCTTCTTTCTCGATCCATTCGACATCGGGCCCGAAGCGCATGCGGCCGGCCAAATCCAATGTGACATGCACACCGAGACCACCGACCATCGGGGTCGGATAGATCAGCCGCGAGAACACCGGCTTGCCCGCGTACGAAAAGTAATTGCCCTTGCCGAGCACTAGCTTCGGCACGCGTGTCTGCGGGTAATCCTCCATGGTGCGCGCGACGCTTTGCGCACGAAGGCCCGCACAATTGACGATGGCGTCGAACTCGAACGTGCCCTTGTCGGCGCCGCCGAAATCGACCTGCCACTGTCCGCCTTTGCGCCGCGCGCCGGTCACCGGCGTGTTGAGCGCGATCGCGCCGCCGGCCGCTTCGATATCGCCGCGCAGCGCCAGCATGTAGGCGTGACTGTCGATGATACCGGTCTCGGGCGAGTGCAGCGCGCCGACGCAGGACAGCTCCGGCTCCATGGCGCGGGCGGCATTGCCGCCTATCATCTCCAGGCCTTCGACGCCGTTGATGCCACCCTGCACTGCGATCGCCTTGATCTTCTCCATCTCGGCGTCGCTGGTGGCAACGATCAACTTGCCGCATTTACGATGCGGCACGCCGTGCGAGGCGCAGAATTCGTAGAGCATGCGGCGGCCGCGCACGCAGTGCTTCGCCCGCAACGTCCCGGTCGGGTAATACATACCGGCATGGATGACCTCGCTGTTGCGCGACGAGGTGATGGTGCCGATAGCGGGCTCCGCTTCGGCGACGATGACCTCGTGGCCTTTCAGGGCGGCGGCGCGGGCTACGGCAAGTCCGACAACACCGGCGCCAATGACAAGAATTTGCATGCGGCTTACTGTCTCAAGGTGGGCTGCGGCAGGGCCGCCTTCATAAATTCAGACAATCATTTGCACAAGAATCGATCACAAAAACCGGTCTTAACGCAGTTCGGCGATGTCGCTTGACCGCGCCCGTGCATCGGGCAGATTTGGCCCGTATTTCTTGAAAAGGCGAACCAAAAGATGCGGAAAACAGCCCTGTTTTTGGCAAGCGGCGTGCTGGCGGCCGTGATGGCAAGCCCCGCGCTGGCCGCCCCGCGCTGCCAGAATACCGGCAGCTTCGACAAATGGGTCGAGCAGTTCAAGAAGGACGCGGTCGCCCAGGGTATTTCGGCCAAGGTGGTTGCCGCCGCCGCGCCGGAACTGACCTTCGACGAGTCGGTGATCAAGCGCGATTCCGGACAGGGCGTGTTCCAGCGCACCTTTATCGACTTCTCGAAGCGCCTGCTGGCCAATCCGCGCATCCCGAACGGCATGAACAAGATGAAGGAGCATGCTTCGCTGTTCGCCCGTATCGAGCAGACCTACGGCGTGCCACCCGAGGTAATCACCGCGGTGTGGGGCCTGGAAAGCGACTACGGCCAGCTGTTCGGCAAGTTCAAGATTCTGCCGTCGCTGGCGACCCTCGCCTATGACTGCCGCCGCGGCGAACATTTCCGCGCCGAATTGGTCGACGCTCTGCGCGTCATCCAGCGTGGCGACCAGCGGATCGACGAAATGAACGGCAACTGGGCCGGTGAATTCGGCGGCATGCAGTTCACGCCGTCGAACTACATCAAATACGGTGTCGACTTCGACGGCGACGGCCGCCGCGATCTCATCAAGAGCACAGCGGATACGCTCGCTTCCGCCGCCAATTATCTCAAGTCGATCGGCTGGAAGCGTGGCGAACCCTGGCTGCAGGAAGTCATCGTGCCGGCGAGCATGCAGTGGCAGGAAGCCGATCTCGACATCCAGCATCCGGTATCGCAATGGGCGAAATGGGGCGTGAAGCCAGCGAGCGGCACTTTGGCCAAGGCTGACCTGCCCGCCTCACTCATTCTGCCGATGGGCCGCAAGGGTCCGGCGTTCCTCGCCTATCCGAACTTCAAGGTCTTCATCGACTGGAATTCGGCGTTCGTCTATTCGACCACCGCCGCCTACTTCGCGACGCGCCTTGGCGGCGCGCCGCCGGTCGATGAAGAAGGCGCCAAGGACGTCGTGTCGCTGAACACCGAACAGGTCACCACGCTGCAGAATCTCCTCAACCAGCAGGGCTATGCTGTCGGCGAAGCCGACGGCAAACTCGGCGGCGGCACCCGCAAGGCTGTGAAGAAGGCGCAGATCAAGTACAACATGCCGGCCGACGGTTGGCCGACGCCCGAACTGCTGACCCGCATGCAGGGCAGCTGATCGCCATTGCGATGAGGCTCCGCAAGACGAAACTAATCGCTACACTGACGGTCGCATTCGGCGTTTTGCTCGCAACTGAAGCGCTGGCCGCGCCACGCTGCCGCAACACCGCCAATTTCGACAAATGGCTCGACGCCTTCAAAAAGGACGCGCTTGCCCAAGGCATTTCCGCGCGCGTCCTCGCCGACGCGGCGCCGGACATGAAGTTCGATCCGGTGTTCATTCGCCGCGACAGCGGCCAGGCCGTGTTCCAGCAGACTTTCATCCAGTTCTCCGACCGTATGACCGGCGGCGGCCGCATTCCCAACGGCCAGGCCGTCATCAAGAACAACGCGGCGTTGTTCGCCAAGGTCGAGCAGCAATACGGCGTGCCGGCGCCGGTGCTGGCCGCGTTCTGGGGACTGGAAAGCGATTTCGGCAAGAGCTTCGGCAAGTACAAAATTCTCTCCGCCAACACGACGCTTGCCTATGACTGCCGCCGTCCCGATTTTTTCCGCATGCAACTGCTCGACACACTGCGCATCATCGAGCGCAGCGACCAGCGCGTCGAGGATCTCAACGGCGACTGGGCCGGCGAATTCGGCGGCATGCAGTTCACTGCCTCGGACTATCTCAAGAACGCCGTAGACTTCGACGGCGATGGCCGCCGCGATCTGATCAAGAGCATTCCCGATACGGTGGCTTCCGCCGCCAACTTCCTCGTCTCGCTCGGCTGGCAGCGCGGTCAGCCCTGGCTGCAGGAAGTGATCGTGCCGCGCGACATGCCGTGGGATCAGGCCGACCTCACCATTCAGCTTCCGGTGTCGCAGTGGGTGAAATGGGGCGTGAAGCCGGCGCACGGCCAGCTCGCCGCTGCCGACCTCCCCGCGTCGCTGATCCTGCCGATGGGGCGGCTCGGGCCTGCCTTTCTGGTCTATCCGAACTTCAAGGCCTTCCTCGGCTGGAATTCGGCTTACGTTTATTCGACCACGGTCGCCTATTACGCCACGCGCATTGCCGGCGCGCCGCCGCTCAGCCGCAACGGTGCCGCCACCATCGTGCCGCTGACGTCGCAGCAGATGATGGACATGCAAAGTGCGATGATGAAACAGGGCTACGACGGCATCACGGAAGCCGACGGCAAATTCGGCGCCGGCACGCGGGCCGCGGTGAAAAAAGCGCAAATGAAATACGGTCTGCCCGCCGATTCCTATCCGACCATCGAATTGCTGGCGAAGCTCGGCGTGCCGGTGCGCACGTCGGAGCCGTCCGTTGCGCGAAAGCCTGCTGCACCGGTAGCGCGGCCCGCGCAGAAGCGATAGCTTCCGCGCCATGAACATCGACGCCAACGGCTCCACATTCAATGTCCGCATCGACGGCGAGCAAGGCCCCTGGGTCATGCTCAGCCACGGTCTCGCCACCGACCTGACGATTTGGGACGAACTCACCGACTCGCTCAAAGGACGCTATCGCGTGCTGCGCTACGAAGCGCGTGGCCATGGTGCTTCCGCAGCGCCGGCGGGCGACTACGCGCTCGATCAATTGGTCGATGACGCCGCCGGCATTCTCGACGCGTTGAAGATCGATCAGACCTTGTTCGCCGGCCTGTCGATGGGCGGCATGGTCGGGCTCGGCCTGATGATCCACCATCCGACGCGCATCAAGGCCGCGGTCATCGCCGACTCGCGCCACACCACGACGCCGGAATTCACCAAGGCCTGGCTCGACCGCATCGTCACCGTCCGCAAGGACGGCGTTGAAGCGGTCGTCCCGTCGACCGTGGCTCGCTGGTCGAGCGACGGGCTGGCCACGCGCAATCCTGCCGTCGTCGCCCGCATGGAAAAGATGGTGCGCGGCACCTCGGCGAACGGTTACTGCGGCTGCGCCGCCGCGTTGGCCCGCCTGAATTACGGTTCGCGCCTTAACGAGATCAATGTGCCGGTGCTGGTGATGTGCGGCGACGAGGATCACGGCGCGCCGCCGGAGAACAGCCGGCAAATGGCGTCCATGATCAAGGGCGGACGTTTCGTCGAGATCAAGCAGGCCGGTCATATCGCCAATATCGAGCAGCCAGCCATGTTCAACGCCGCCGTCGGCGAATTCTTCGGCGCGATCCCGTAGACGAATCCGCCCGCGGCCGTTACGTTTCTCGCCAAGCGACAAGGACCGGCAAAGGTCCACGCACGAATAAAGGCCCGACAGGGCACTTGGGAGAAACAATGTTCAATCGCATTCTTGCGGCGGCGCTTGCCGTCGTCGTCACTGGCTTTGCCGCATCCGCCGTCGCGCAGGATTATCCGTCACGCTCCGTCATCGTCATCGTGCCGCAGCCGCCCGGCGGCGGCACCGACATAATCTCGCGCATTGTCGGCCAGCAACTCTCGAAACAGACGAAGCAGACCTTCGTCATCGACAACCGTACCGGGGCCGGCACCATCGTCGGCACCGTCGCCGCCGCCAACGCGCAGCCGGACGGCTACACGCTGCTGACGGGGCTCAACGCCAATATGGCGGTGAATTCGAGCCTGTACGAAAAGCTCGCTTACGATCCGATCCGCGATTTCACGCCCGTTGGCATGATGGCGGAATTTCCCTTCGTCCTCGTCGTCAGCAAGGACTTCCCGGCCAAGACGGTGAAGGAACTGATCGACATGGCCAAGGCCAAGCCGGGCGAAATCAATGTTGCCTCCGCCGGCAATGGCAGCGGCCAGCACCTGTCGCTGGAACTGTTCAAGCTGATGACCGGCACCAACCTGACTCACGTGCCCTATCGCGGCGCCGCGCCGGCTTATTCCGACGTCATTTCGGGCCGCACGCCGGTGTTCTTCGACAATCTGTCGAGCGGGCTCGGCCAGATCAAATCGGGCACCGTCCGCGCGCTCGCGGTCACCGGCAAGGAACGCTCCCCGTCGCTGCCGGACGTGCCGACCGTCGCCGAAACCGTTCCCGGCTTTCAGAACTATGTCTGGTTCGGTTTCTGGGCGCCGAAGAAAACGCCGCAGGCCCTCGTCGAAAAGATGCACGAAGAGATCAAGAAGGCCGTGGCCGATCCGGACGTGCAGAAGCGCATCGCTGCAGACGCCGGCGTGACCATGAACACACCGCTCGCCGAGATCGAACCGATGGTGAAAGCCGAAATCGCCAAGTGGTCCGACGTCGTCAAGAAAGCCAACATCAAGATCGAGTAGCGGCTCTCGCCCGGCGTTAGCGCTTCTCGATGCCGGCCTTGTCGATCACCTGAGACCATTTCGCGACGTCGCTCTTGATGCGCGCCTGCAGGTCGGCAGACGACATGCCGCGCGCATCCATGCCGGCGGCGGCGGAGTATTTCTGCACTTCAGGCGACTTCAGGGCTTCGTCGACCGCGCGGTTGAGCGTGGCGACGATGTCCGCCGGCGTGCCTGCGGGAACGGCAAGTCCGTTCCAGCTTGTGACTTCATAAGCCGGCAGGCCGCTTTCTTTCGCCGTCGGCACGTTCGGCAGGTTGCCGGCGCGCTCCGGTCCGGTGGTGGCCAGCACGACCATCTGGTCGTTGGTGATGGACGCCTGGAAACCGGCATAATATTCGAAGGCGACATCGACGTCGCCGCGCAGCACGGCATTGGCGAGATCGGGCGACGTCTTGTACGGCACGACGGTCACGTCGATGCCGGCGAGTGTCTTGAACAGTTCCGCCGACAGGTTCTGTGCGCTGCCGGCATTGATGGAGCCGAAGTTCAGCTTGCCCGGCTTGGCCTTGGCGGCGGTGATGACGTCCTGAATATTCTTGTAGGCGCCACCGACCTTGGTCGTGATCACCAGACCGTACGAGGCCGTCGTCGACACCGGGACGAAATCCTTTTCGATGTCGTAGGGCAAAGTCTTGAACAGCGCCTTGGCGATGGTCAGGCCGCCGCCCAGCATCACGAGGGTGTAGCCGTCCGGCGGCGCTTCCTTGCCGGCCTGCATGCCGACAACGCCGGCCGCACCCGGCCTGTTCTCGATGAAGAACTGCTGACCGAATTTCTGGCTCATGTTCTGCGCCACCATGCGCATCGTGACGTCGGCAATGCCGCCGGGACCATAGGGCACGATCACCCGCACCGGCTTGGACGGATAGGTCTGGGCCTGCGCCATGCCACCCCAGGCGAGCGCGCAGATCACCGCGGCGGTGCAGCGCATGAACGGGCGGGCAGCAGGGAGCGTACGCATCTCGTTTTTCCTCATGGATTTGCGCGGACACTAGAAAGCCGAGGGGGCGCTGACAATATGTTTCGACCACTCGCCGTGAGACGCTGAAAGCATGGCTCAGCCGCTTTACGCTGGCGGAGCCTTGTTCTACGGAAGGCGGCCCGGGCTCCGCCGGGCACCCTCCTCACGACCGGACCGTCCATGACCACCATCGACATTCATCCGCACATCATCTCCACCGACACCGCGCGTTATCCGCGCGCGCCTTTGGGCGGAAAACAGTCGGACTGGTCGAGCGAGCGGCCGGTGTCGATGGAGCAGATGCTGGCGGCCATGGACGAAGCCGGCGTCGACAAGGCGGCCATCGTGCAAGCCTCGACCTGCTACGGCCACGACAACTCCTACGTCGCCGATGCGGTCGCGGCGCACCCGGAGCGTTTCACCGGCGTGTTCTCGGTCGACATCATGGCGCCCGACGCCAAGGCGAAGATGCAGCACTGGCTGAGCAAGGGCCTCACCGGCCTGCGCCTCTTCACCTTCGGCAGCACCATGTCGGAACAGGCCAACTGGCTCGACGATCCGAAGTCCTATGCCGGATGGACCGCCGCCGGCGACCTCGGCCTGTCGGTCTGTTTGCAGATGTCGGCCAAGGCAATCCCGCAGGCGGCCAGCATGGCCAAGCGCTTCCCGAACGTGAAGGTGCTGCTCGATCACTGCGCGCGCCCGTCCCTGGAAGACGGCCCGCCCTATAATGACGCGCAGAGCCTGTTCGATCTGGCGAAGGTGCCGAACATCTATCTCAAGCTGTCGCCGCGTGTGTTCAACGCCGTCCGCAAGGGCAAGGCGACGCCGGAGACTTTCTTCCAGAAGCTCGTCGCCGAATTCGGCGCGCCGCGGCTGGCCTGGGGTTCGAACTATCCGTCGAGCGAAGGCAAATTGCCGGGCATGCTGCAGGTCGCGCGCGACAGTCTCGCCAGCCTGTCGAAGGCCGATCAGGAATGGATTTTTGCCAAGACCGCACAGACGATCTATCCGGTGCTGAAGGATTAAGGAGATCAAGATGGCTGAAAAAATGAAGCTCGCCACGCTGCTCGGCAATTATCCCTGCGCCGCGGCCATCCGCGGCGGCCAGATCAAGTCGGATCTCGTCGAATTCGATATCGCCGACATCAAGGTGTCGAACACCGCCTTCAAGCCGCTGGTGCGCGAAGCCCGCTTCGATCTCGCCGAAATCGCCATCGTCACGTACTTGCAGGCCAAGGCCGCCGGCAAAGCCTATACGCTCATTCCGGCCACCGTGGTCGGCCGCGGCCAGCATCACACCATCGCCTACAATCCGGAGCGCGGCGCGCTGAAGGCCTCCGACCTCACCGGCAAGCGTGTCGGCGTGCGCGCCTACACGCAGACCACCGGCGCCTGGGTGCGCGGTTTTCTCGCCGACGATTACGGCGTCGACCCGCTCAAGGTGCAGTGGATCACGTTCGAGGACCCGCATGTCGCCGAATACAAGGACCCGGCATTCGTCACGCGCGCGCCGGCCGACAAGAACCTGACGCAGATGCTGCTCGACGGCGAGATCGACGCCGCCATTGTCGGCGATAAGATCCCCGATCCGCGCCTGAAGCCGCTCATTCCCGACGCCGACGCCGTGGCCAAAAAATGGGCCGAGACGCACGGTGGCGTGCCGATCAATCACATGATGGTGGTGCGGGACTCGATTTCGCAATCGCGTCCCGATGTCGTCAAGGAAATCTACCGCATGCTGCTGGAGAGCCGCCGCGCCGCGGCGCCGCCGAACGACAACAGCCTGCTCGATCCGCTGCGTTTCGGCATCGAGCCCAACCGCAGGTCGCTCGAGATCGTGATCGACTACAGCTTCCGCCAGAAACTAATCCCGCGGAAGTTCACGGTCGACGAACTGTTCGACGACGTGACGCGCGCGCTCGGCTAAACCGGCTCGACGTCCCACTTCGGCGCCCGCTCCGGCGGATCGGCGATGCGCACGCGCTTGCTGCGCAGCGCCGAGAGATTCTTCATCTCGTCGTCGCTGAGCACGAAATCGAACACATCGAGATTCTGCTCGATGTGCGCTTCTTCCAGCGCGCGCGGCACCGCCGCCACCATCGGCTGCTGGATCAGCCAGCGCAGACACACCTGCGCCGCCGTCTTGCCGTGCACCTTGGCGACGGCAAGAACCACCGGATCGCCGAGCAATTCGCCGCGCGCCACCGGGCAATAGGCGGTCAGGATCATGCCGTGGCCGCGCAACGCCGCCAGCATGCGGTCCTGCGGCAGATAGGCGTGGTACTCGATCTGGTTGGTGATCAGCGGCTCGGGGCAGACCTTCACGGCCTCGTCGAGCATCGCCAGGGTGTAGTTCGAAACGCCGATGTGCTTCGCCAGGCCCTGACGTTTGGCCTTCGCGAGCGCGCACAAAGTTTCCTTGAGCGGCACATTGGGCTGCGGCCAGTGCACCAGCAGCAGATCGACATAATCGAGGCCGAGCGCCTTCAGGCTGGTTTCCGCCGACTTGAGAAAATCCGCCTCGCGGGCGTTTTCTTCCGTGACCTTGGTGGTCACCCACAAATCCTTGCGCGCGATGCCGGAGGCGCGGATGCCCTCGGCGACCTTTTCCTCGGTGCCGTATTTGCGCGCGGTGTCGATCAGCCGGTAACCGGACTTGATCGCATGCGCGACCAGTTCGACCGGGCGCTCCGGCAGCAGCATGGTGCCAAAACCGATGGCCGGCATGGAGGCGCCGTGCGCGCTGATGGTGGAGGCTTTGGGCGGCAGCATAGGCGAACTCCCGAAATTCGAACCGGGCGATAACCTAGCGGTATTAGACGGCGGCACAAACGAAAAGGGCAGCCCCCGGGACCGCCCTCGTTAAACCGATCGCACTGGCTCTCAGACGAAGCGTCGATCGCGGTTGGTGCCGAGAAGCTTGCCTCTGCCACCAGTCGAGGTCATGGGCTCGTGCTGTTTCGGCACCGGCTTGACCACCGGCTTCGACGCGGGCGCCTGAGTGGGCTTGAACATCGCATTCAGATTTTCCTCGAACGCCTTTTTCTGTGCTTCGAGATTGAGCCCGAGCGCCGCGCGGGCAGCGTCATCGGTCCCCTTGATAACGAACTTCATCCCCAAAACTCCTTGCCTTCCGACGCCCGATTAGTGGCAGGGGGCGGATAAGACTTCGGAATTTCGATCACTACAATTTTAGTGAAGTGCGGCACAATGCTACCGAAAACAGCAAAAAGGGCGGCCCGAAGGACCGCCCTTTTCATATGCTTATCGGATCGTTGCGCGGAACTTACTCCGCGGCGATACGCACTTCCGGCGCCGCCGCCTTGACGTCCGCGGTGACGTCCTTTTCGAACTTGGTGAAGTTCTTCTGGAACATGCCGACCAGCTTGCGGGCCGTCTCGTCGAACTCGGCCTTGTTCTGCCAGGTCTTGATCGGGTTCAGCAAATGCGGCTCGACGCCCGGCACCGAGGTCGGCACCGCGAAGCCGAAATACGGGTCGGTGCGGAAGTCAGCGTTCTTGAGCGAACCGTTGAGCGCGGCGGTAACCAATGTGCGGGTCGCCTTGATCGGCATGCGGCGGCCGACGCCGTACTTGCCACCGGTCCAGCCGGAGTTGACCAGCCAGACATCGACATTGTGCTTGTTGATGTAGTCGCGCAGCAGGTTGGCGTAGACCGACGGATTGCGCGGCAAGAACGGCGAACCGAAACAGGTCGAGAATTCCGGCTCAACGCCGACCAGACCCTTTTCGGTGCCCGCGACCTTCGCGGTGTAGCCCGACAGGAAGTGATAGAGCGCCTGCTCCGGCGTCAGCTTGGCGACCGGCGGCATGACACCGAAGGCGTCGGCGGCGAGGAAGATGATGTTCTTCGGATGACCGGCGCGGCCCGAGCGCGACGCGTTCGGAATGAACTCGAGCGGATAGGCCGAACGGGTGTTCTCGGTCTTGCTGTCGTCGTCGTAGTTCGGCTTGCGGGTGTACGGATCGAACGTGACGTTCTCCAGCACGGCACCGAAGCGATTGGTCGCGTCCCAGATCATCGGCTCTGCTTCTTTCGAGAGCTTGATGGTCTTGGCGTAGCAGCCGCCTTCGAAATTGAAGATGCCTTCCGGACCCCAACCGGTTTCATCGTCGCCGATGAGGACGCGGTTCGGATCGGCTGACAGCGTTGTCTTGCCGGTGCCCGACAAGCCGAAGAACAGCGCGCTCTCCTTGCCGTCGTTCGACACGTTGGCCGAGCAGTGCATCGGCACCACGTTCTTGGCCGGCAGATAGAAGTTGAGTGTGGTGAACACCGACTTCTTCATTTCACCGGCATAGGACGAGCCGCAGATCAGAACGATCTTGTTGGTGAAGTCGATGGCGACCTGCGTGTCGGAGCCTTCACGGCCGCCGTGACGCTTCGGGTCCGGCTTGAAGGACGGCAGGTCGATGATGGTGAGTTCGGGAACGAACGCGGCAAGTTCGGCCACTTCCGGACGGATCAGAAGCTGGCGGATGAACAGCGAGTGCCAGGCATATTCGGTGAAGACGCGGACCTTGATGCGGTAGGTCGGATCGGCGCCGCCGTAGAGGTCCTGCGCGAACAGCTTCTTGCCTTTCACATGCGCGCGGAAGTCGGCGAGCATCGTGGCGAAGTTGTCCTTCGTCATCTTGCGGTTGCCGTCCCACCACAGAACGTCATGCGTCAAATCGTCGTCGACGGTGTGCTTGTCCTTCGGCGAGCGGCCGGTGTGGTGACCGGTGAAGGCCGACAGCGCGCCGCCTTCGACGATCGTCGCTTCCTTGGCGGCGATCGAGTGCTCGTACAGCGAAGGCTCGGTCAGATTCCAATGAACCGCGGCGAGATCGTTCAAACCGAATTTGTCAGCGCCGTAGGCACTGTTGCGCACGCCAGTCTCTTCCACGTAAGTCCTCCGTAACCTGAACTGAGCTCACGCGTGCCGAATACGGCAGGCGGCCCGACGGTTAGAAATTGTAAGATAACCCCTCTTCAAGGCGCGACCATATGCACGAACGGCCCTGAAATGCCAAGGCAAAATGCCATGCGCAGGCCGCACATGCCTTTGCGCTGCATCAATAACTGCCGCGTGGAACCGGTCTAGCAGCCGCCTAAAACTTGATCGTATTCAAGCCACTCACTGTCGACTCCTGCCGACCGTGCCGCCGTTAACCAGCATCCGGAAAAACAACCGGCGGCCTCGCGGCCGCCGGTGAGAGCTTGATGCTGCAACGCAGCAAAAGCTAGTTGGTGAAACCTTTGTCGGTGAGCCATTTCTGGATCATCGCCGCGATCTGATCCGAGTTCTTGTCCATCATCATCAAGTGCGAATTGCCCTTGAGGCCGGCGTCCGGCAGATCGACGAGCGTGAAGTCGCCGCCCGCCGCCTTGAACGCTTCCGAATAACCGACGCTATGCTGCCGGATGTTCTTCCAGCGCGGGTGATCCTTGGCGTTGTCGCCGATGATGGTGAGGATCGGCGTGCCTTTCACCGAAGCAATCTTGTTCTTGTCGCCCGCAAGGGTCGGCTCAATGGCGACGAGCGCCTTCACCTTGTCGGGCCGTGCCTCGAGCACCCTGTAACCGAAGGTGCCGGACTGACTGTGCACCAGCACAATGCACGGACAGATTTTATCGACCAGCGCGATGTAGGCCTTGATGATTTCCTCGTCGGTCGTGACCCAGCGCGGAACGCCCTGCTTCATGAATTGCGGATAGGCATCGATCGGGAATTGCGCGCCAGGAAACGTCGCCCGCTTGGCGTTGTCGTCATTCCACGAACCGATCGGCCCGATGCGAAAACGCTCCCACGGATCGCCGAACGGCAACTCGATGGCCTCACCCTTGAACGTGCTGCTCCAGCCGGAACGGCCGCGCTCCATGGCATCGGAGATGTAGGTGTCCCATCCGGCGCGGATGAAATAATTGAGCCAGCCCGGCTGGCCGTCGGGTTTGGTTTCGTAGGTGACGGCCGTGAGGCCGCCGCCGTGCCAGAGCAGCAACGGCAGCTTTCCCTTTTTGTTTTGCGGCAGGAAGTACTGAACGTACATCTGCTCGACTTGATAGTTGCCGTTGGGATCGACCTTGGCCGGCACGCCGCCCGGCGTGAACACGACCTCCTTCACCGGCTTGCCGGTGATCTCGACGACACGGCCGCCGATGTGGAACGAGCCCATGTCGCGTAGCGCGATCGGCTCGGCGGCCGAAGCCAGCCCTGCTGTCGCGCACAAGATTGCTATCGCTAGAAATTTTCGCATCGTCGCCTCCCTGAGTTTTTTTGTTGATTGAAGTCTGACAAATCCGCGGCCATCGCGCCATTGGTGGGCGCGATGGGCCGCCACTTTTACCGCGGCGTCGGTTCCAAACCCTTGGCTTTGAAAACCGCGCCGGCCGCAGGGCTGGACAGAAACCGGATGAACGCAGCACCGGCGGCGGGCTGCTTTGCGCTCGCGCTGAGGCCGGCAGACTGCAGGACGTAGTTCTGCAAGCTATCCGGTATCGGACCCACCAGATCGACACCGGGCGTGCCGAGAATGTCGCTGACCAGAACAATGCCGAGTTCGGCCTCGCCTTTCGCAACCGCCGGCGTCGTCATGGCGCCACCGGGCTGAAGAATGAGCTTGTCCTTGATCGCCTCCATCAGGCCGATGCGTTCAAGCTGCTTCGTCAGGTAGACGCCTGTCTGGCTCTGCTTGGTGTAGGTGATCGACTTCGCCGCCAGCAGCGTGCTCTTGAAGGCCGCTTCATCCTTGATGTCGGGCTTCGGCGCGCCGCTTTTCACAGCCACGCCAATGCTGGTGCGCGCGATATCGGTTTTCCATCCGGTCGCCAAAGTGCCGCGCTTGATGAGATCGTCAACCTGAGGCGCGGCAAAGAGCGCGACATCGAAGTCGCCGGATTCAAGCTGGCTCTTTTGATCGGGAAAAATCCCGTAGCGCACCGTGACCTTGTGGCCGGTCTCGCGCTCGAACTGCGGCAGCAGCGTCTCGAAGGATGACTTCCACGCAGGAATGCAGATCACTTTGATATCCGCGGCAGCAGCTTGCTGCGCAAAACCTGCCGTCAGCGCCACAAGCGCGGCGCGCCAGAATGCCCTCATCCATCTCTCCCGGTATTTTCTTCGTGGCCCCTGTTCGCAGCTTAGCGGGACCGTGCCTGTTCCGCCAACTGCTTGAGCACCGCGCGCAACGGCCCCGGCGCGGTGATGCGCTGCGGAAACGGCAGACGCAACGCGGTGCGGCCGTTTTGCAACTCGATGCCGTCCGGGTCGATGCCGGCGCAGCGCCAATCGCCATCGGACGCGCCGAGCAGTTTGGTGGCGTAGAGAAGGCACGCCTCGGCGTGATCGGCATTCATGTGTTCAATGACGCCGGCCTCGGCATCGATCAGTTGCTGCGCGTCGGACACGTCGGTGAGAATATCGGCAGGGGCAAGATCAACGATGCGGCCGAAGCCGGCCACCAGATGCGCGCGGGTTATTTCGATCCTGTAAAATCCAAAATCCCGGAAACTCGCGAACTGCTCGGCTTCCGGATGACGACGCAGGTAAGCGCTCGCGGCCGAAGGCTCGCTCGTCTTCGCGCAGATCCCCGACAGCATGATCCGCGCGCCTTGCAGCGGGTCGCCCTCTTTGCGCTCGTCCAGCATCAGCGACACGCGGCCGTCGGCGAGCAGATTTTTGGTGTGAAGCGCCAGCATCGACAGCAGCAGCAGCGGCGCCCCCGCGATGTCGGTCGCGACATTGACCAGGGAACAATAAGGGTCGCCGGCACTTGGCATGAGTGTCGCCAGCGCGCCGGAACGGCCCTCGCGCAGCAACTTTCTGGCTGCGCGTTTGGGGTCAAAATTGGCGTCTTGTTTCATGGGGAGGCGTCCGGCGATCAAAGGGCGGCGGGCCATAACCGCGGCTTTGGGGTTGAATTCGCTACAGAATCACATAGTTGTTGCAAAGAGGCCACATTTCGGACCCTGTTTCTGGGCTTCAAACTGGGCAAGTTCCCGGCTTCAGACTTCGCGGGCCGTCACGCAACACTTTTCAGACGACGCATTTAGAGGGGCTCTATGCCAACAATCGCTCTCGTCGACGATGACCGCAACATCCTTACGTCCGTGTCGATGGCGCTCGAATCCGAGGGCTATCGCATCATGACCTATACCGATGGCGCCTCCGCCCTCGACGGCTTCAAGACCTCGCCGCCGGATCTCGCCATCCTGGACATCAAGATGCCGCGCATGGACGGCATGGAGACGCTGCGCCGCCTGCGCCAGAAGTCCGACATGCCGGTGATCTTCCTGACGTCGAAGGACGAGGAAATCGACGAGATGTTCGGTCTCAAGATGGGCGCCGACGATTTCATCCGCAAACCGTTCTCGCAGCGCCTGCTGGTCGAGCGCGTCAAGGCGGTGCTGCGCCGCGCCAGTCCGAAGGATCCGACGCTGACGCCGAAGGAGAACGACGCCAAGGCGCTCGAGCGCGGCCAGTTGCGCATGGACCCGGAACGGCACACCTGCACCTGGAAGAGCGATCCGGTGACCCTCACGGTGACCGAGTTTCTCATCCTCCAGGCGCTCGCCACCCGTCCCGGCGTCGTGAAGAGCCGCAACGCGCTAATGGATGCGGCTTACGACGACCAGGTCTATGTCGATGACCGCACCATCGACAGCCACATCAAGCGCCTGCGCAAGAAGTTCAAGGTTGTCGACGACGACTTCGAAATGATCGAGACGCTGTACGGCGTCGGCTATCGTTTCAAGGAAGCGTAATCGCCGTTCGGCCGCACGCGCCGGCGATAACGAAATGCGGTAAGCTCCGGGACTGATCAACGGGCTGGATCAACGACGTGCTCGATCGAACCGCGGAAATCCAGGCAAAAGAAAAAGAAGCCGAAGCCGCACGCGGCGGCACGGCTTTGCCGCCGCGCCGCCGGCGCGGCGTGCGCCGCTTCATCAGCTTCATCTGGCAGTTCTTCGTTGCGCTGAGCTTCTCCAGCCTGACGCGCCGCATCGTCTTTCTCAACCTCACCGGTTTGATGGCGCTGCTGGCCGGCGTGCTCTATCTCTCGCAGTTCCGCGCCGGCCTAATCGATGCGCGCGTGCAGAGCTTGCTGGTGCAAAGCGAGATCATCGCCGGCGCCATTGCCGCCTCCGCCACGGTCGAAACCGACTCCATCACCATCGATCCCGATCGTTTGCTGGAATTGCAGGCGGGTGAAAGCTACGGCCCCTCCGACGATCAATTGTCCGGCATCGAATTCCCGATCAATCCCGAGCGCGTCGCGCCGGTGCTGCGCCGCCTCGTCTCGCCGACCAATACGCGCGCGCGCATCTATGACCGCGACGGCGTGCTGATCCTCGACAGCCGCAATCTGTACGGCCGCGGCGATGTTCTGCGCTTCGATCTGCCTTCGCCAACGGCCGAGCAGCCGGGCCTGATGGAGCGCAGCTTTATCGCCATGCGCCGCTGGCTCGGCCGCGGCGATCTTCCGCTCTACAAGGAGCTCGGACCCGAGAACGGCAAAGGCTATCCGGAAGTGAGCGGCGCGCTGAGCGGCCTGCATGCGAGCCAGGTGCGCATCAACGACCGCGGCGAAGTCATCGTGTCCGTCGCCGTCCCCGTGCAACGTTTCCGCGCCGTGCGCGGCGCGCTGATGCTGTCGACCCAAGGCGCCGACATCGACGACATGGTGGAAGCCGAGCGCCTCGCCATCGTCAAAGTGTTTCTCGTCGCCGCCGGCGTCATGGTGGTGCTGTCAATCCTGCTGGCCGGCACGATTGCCGGCCCCGTGCGCCGCCTGGCGGAAGGCGCCGAGCGTGTCCGCCGCCGCATTCGCACCCGTGTCGAAATTCCCGACTTCACGCGGCGGCGCGACGAGATCGGCCATCTGTCCGGCGCCCTGCGTGACATGACCGGTGCGCTCTACAGCCGTATCGAAGCCATCGAGAGCTTCGCGGCCGACGTGTCGCATGAGCTGAAAAATCCGCTGACGTCGCTGCGCTCTGCGGTCGAAACCCTGCCGATGGCGAAGACCGACGCCAACCGCAAACGGCTGCTCGACGTCATCGAGCACGACGTGAAGCGGCTCGACCGCCTTATTACCGATATTTCGGACGCCAGCCGCCTCGACGCCGAATTGCAGCGTCAGGAGGTCGCCACTGTCGATCTGGCCAGCCTGCTCGATGCGCTGGTGAAGGCCGCCAACGAAGTGTCGAACACCGACGTGAAGGTGTCTCTCGCCTTTGAAGGCAACATCACCCGCGACTTCAAAGTCCCGGGCCATGACTCGCGGCTCGGTCAGGTCGTCAGCAATCTCGTCGACAATGCGCGCTCGTTTTCGCCCGCGGGCGGCACCGTGCGCGTCACCTGCCGCAAACTGAAAAACGACGTCGAGATCGTGGTCGATGACGACGGACCGGGCGTGCCGCCCGACGCCTTCGAGAAGATCTTCGAGCGCTTCTACACCGACCGGCCGCATCAGGGCTTCGGCCAGAACTCCGGCCTCGGCCTGTCGATCACCAAGCAGATCGTCGAAGCACATGGCGGCTCGATCCGGGTCGAAAACCGCACGGCGCCGGGCGCGGCCGGTGAAGAGCTGCGCGTTCTCGGCGCCCGCTTCATCGTGCGCCTGCCGGCGATGTAATCTTCCTCCGCTCGGCCCCGCGAAAGCGGGGACCCATCTGAATAAAAAACTGGATTCCCGCTTGCGCGGGAATGAGCGGATGCGGAAGTGTGCCTCGCATGTCTGATACCTCTTCCACCATCCACGCCTCGGCTGTTCTGATCGGCGCCAAGGCGGTTCTGATCCGCGGCGCCTCGGGCACGGGCAAATCGAAACTGAGCTGGGAATTGCTGCAGGCCGCCGAACGGGGCGTGCTGCCTTTTGCCCGGCTGGTAGTCGACGACCGCGCACTGGTCGAGGCGTGCGGTGGCCGGCTGCTGGTCCGCCCGGCCCCGACCCTGTCCGGCCTGATCGAAATTTACGGCCTGGGCATCCGCCACCTGCCCTTTGAGCCGGTCGCCACGGTCGGGCTCGTGGTCGATCTGGCGGCCCCGGATGCCGATCGGATGCCCCCCGATGCAGCGGAAAAGACCGTGATTTCAGGCATTAGCCTGCCGCGGCTTTCGGTCGCTGCGGGAATGGCCGCCCTGCCGCTGGTGTTGGCTTATGTGAGGACAATGCCCGGCAACGATTGACCTCCGGGTCAAGGAGGTCTACTTCGGCGCCCTTCGGCCCGCTGAAAAATTAACGATATCGGCTTAGGGTCGAGCCGCCGAGTAACGGACATCCGAGCCTGACTTTGGCCCCGCCTTTCCGCAGTGCAACAGAGCGACTATATAGCGAGGAAGCCCCTTGCAATGGGGCTTCGAATGGGCGTGAATGCGCCCCCATTCGTGCGGCGCACACAAGCGCCCGCGAGGAGTTCTCGATGATCGGCCTCGTTTTAGTTACCCACGGGCGGCTCGCTACGGAGTTCCGCTCAGCGCTGGAGCACGTTGTTGGACCCCAGCGTCAGATCGAGGCGATTACGATCGGCCCCGAGGACGACGTCGAGCAATGTCGAAAGAACATTCTCGATGCGGTGAAGCGTGTCGACAGCGGCGAAGGCGTCGCTATTCTCACCGACATGTTCGGCGGCACACCTTCCAACCTTGCGATCTCCGTGATGAGCCAGCCCAAGGTCGAAGTGCTCGCCGGCATCAATCTGCCGATGCTCATCAAGCTCGCAAAAGTGCGTGAAACCAGCCCTCTTGAAGACGCGGTCTCCGCCGCCCAGGAGGCCGGCCGCAAATACTGTACGATCGCCAGCCGGGTTCTGAACGGGAAATGACCGGCCCCGCGCGATCGTCGGATGCCCCCGACGAGCACTCCGTGCCCGTGACGCACGAAGTCAAGATCGTCAACAAAAAGGGCCTGCACGCCCGCGCTTCGGCGAAATTCGTGCAAACCGCCGAGCAATTCAACGCAGCCATCATCGTCACGCGCGGCAACGAGACCGTCGGCGGAACGTCGATTATGGGACTGATGATGCTGGCCGCCGCGACCGGCACGACCATCACCATCCAGGCCACCGGCAAGCAGGCCAAGCCCGCGCTCGACGCTCTGGTGGCGCTGGTCGAAAACCGCTTCGGCGAAGAAGAATAAGCGCGGCCAGTCCGGCACTCCTTCCCCAGCCACCGCCCTTACATAAAGAAATCTTTATATATGCGTTGCGGCCTTTGCGGGCCCCTGTTATACGCGCGGCCGTAACCCAAACACGCTCGATAGGATCGTCATGACCGCCGCTGCCAAGGACTACATCGTCAAGGACATCTCGCTCGCCGCTTTCGGCCGCAAGGAACTCTCGCTCGCCGAAACCGAAATGCCGGGCCTGATGGCGACCCGCGAAGAGTACGGCCCGAAGCAGCCGCTGAAAGGCGCGCGCATCGCCGGCTCGCTGCACATGACGATCCAGACCGGCGTCTTGATCGAAACGCTGGTCGCGCTCGGCGCCGATGTGCGCTGGGTGTCGTGCAACATCTATTCGACGCAGGATCACGCCGCCGCCGCCATCGCGGCCGCCGGCGTGCCGGTGTTCGCCGTCAAGGGAGAGAGCCTCGAGGAATACTGGGACTACACCGCCCGCGGGTTCGACTGGCACGGCGGCGGCTTCCCGAACATGATCCTCGATGACGGCGGCGACGCCACCATGTACGTGCACCTTGGCCTGCGCGCAGAGAACGGCGACACCGCGTTCCTCGACAAGCCGGGCTCGGATGAAGAAGTGATCTTCTTTAAGCTGCTGAAGAAGCAGCTCAAGGAAAAGCCGAAGGGCTACTTCTCCGAGATGGCCAAGAGCATCAAGGGCGTCTCCGAAGAGACCACCACCGGCGTGCATCGCCTCTACGACATGCAGAAGGCCGGCACGCTGCTGTGGCCCGCCATCAACGTCAACGACTCGGTCACCAAGTCGAAGTTCGACAATCTCTATGGCTGCCGTGAATCGCTGGTCGACGGCATCCGCCGCGGCACCGACGTCATGATGTCCGGCAAGATCGCCATGGTTGCCGGCTTCGGCGATGTCGGCAAAGGCTCGGCCGCCTCGCTGCGCCAGGCCGGCTGCCGCGTCATGGTCTCCGAAATCGATCCGATCTGCGCGCTGCAAGCGGCGATGGAAGGCTACCAGGTCGTCACCATGGAAGAGGCT
>CAIYTE010000025.1 GCA_903929045.1 uncultured Hyphomicrobiales bacterium | reverse complement strand
TACTATCCGGGCTGGTGGGAAGGCGGCGCGATGCTGCACAACTTCATCAACCTCGATAAGTGGAATTCGCTGAACAAGCAGCAGCAGCAGATCCTGCGGTCTGCGTCCTACACCGCGCACACCTGGATGATGGCGAAGTACGACGCCTCCAATCCGGCGGCGCTGAAGCGTCTCGTGGCGTCCGGCGCGCAGCTGCGTCCGTTCCCGCAGGCGGTGATGGAAGCTTCATACAAGGCGACCAACGACACCTACGCCGAAGTCAGCGCCAAGAACGAAGCCTTCAAGAAGGTCTATGACAGCATGGTCGCCTTCCGCGGCGATCAGTATCTGTGGTGGCAGGTCGCTGAATTGAGCTTCGACGCCTTCATGGTGCGTATGCGTTCGCGCGGCTAACGCTACACCTACTCCAATACTGCTGAAGCAAAGGCCGGCCCCAAAAGCCGGCCTTTGTTGCGTTTTAGGGCCTTTTTCGAGGCTGGAATCCTGCTGACAAGTTCCCGGGAACGGGTGCAGACTATTGGCAAGCGGTACGGTCGTCGTGATGTGGGGTCATGGCGGCACGTGCGCGGCGGCGGGTTACTCGCCGCATAAAAACCAATGGGAGGGTACCAGGATGAAGAGGCGTCAATTTATCAAGGCCGCCGGTCTCGGCGTTGCGGCGAGCGCCGTTGCGGCGCCTGCGATTGCGCAGTCCATGCCGGACATCAAATGGCGCATGACGACCAGTTGGCCGAAGTCGCTCGACACGCTGCATGGCGGCGCCGAGATGATGGCCAAGATGGTCGGCGAAGCGACCGACGGAAAATTCCAGATCCAGACGTTTGCCGCTGGCGAAATCGTGCCCGGCCTGCAGGTTGTCGATGCCGTGCAGAACGGCACCGTCGAATGCGGCCATACCGCGTCGTATTATTATTTCGGCAAAGACCCGACCTTCGCTTACGGCACATCTGTCGCTTTCGGTCCGACCGCGCGTCTCAATCAGGCCTGGTATACGCAGGGCGGCGGCAAGGCCGTGCTCGACGAGTTCTATAAAAAATACAATCTGATCTCGTTCCTCGCCGGCAACACGACCTGTCAGATGGGTGGCTGGTTCCGCAAGGAGATCAACACGGTCGATGATCTCAAGGGCATCAAGATGCGCATCGGCGGTTTTCCGGGCCGCGTCTTGCAGAAACTCGGTGCCGTGCCGCAGCAGATCGCCGCGGGCGACATCTACCCGGCGCTGGAGAAGGGCACCATCGACGCCGCCGAATGGGTAGGCCCGTACGACGATGAAAAGCTCGGCCTCTACAAGGTCGCGCCGCACTATTACTATCCGGGATGGTGGGAAGGCGGCTCGATGCTGCACGCCTTCATCAATCTCGATAAGTACAACGCGCTGCCGAAGCATTATCAGGCGATCCTCGAGATCGCCGGTCACTACGCCAACACCTGGATGATGGCGAAGTACGACACCGTGAACCCGCAGGCGCTGCGCCGTCTGTTGGCCAACGGCGCCAAGCTGCACGGCTTCTCGCCGGCGATCATGGATGCCTGCTTCAAGGCGACCAATGAGCTGCACGGCGAAATCGCCAAGGACAACGCCGCCTTCAAGAAGACGATGGACTCGCTCAACGACTTCCAGAAGAACGGCTACCAGTGGTTCCAGGTCGCCGAGTTCGGCTACGACGCCTACATGATCCGCAACGTGCGCAATCTGTCGTAAATCCGCGAAAAGCAAAACAGCCCCGGGGCTTTTGCTCCCGGGGCTGTTGTTGTTTCTGCTGCGGCTATTTTGGCGGCGCGTCGAAATTAAGCGCCGGCAAGTCAAACTGCGGTACTTCGATATTGATCTTTGTTGCGTCGACGCCCGATGGTTTATCGAGGAAGAAGGTGACGGTCTTCGGGAACGCGATCACCAGGACGACCATGATGACCTGCAGGCCTACCCAGGGCAGGGCACCCCAATAGATGTCCGAGCTTTTGACCTCTTTCGGCGCAACACCGCGCAGATAGAACAGCGCGAAGCCGAACGGCGGATGCATGAACGACGTCTGCATGTTCACGCACAGCATCACGCCGAACCAGATCAACGCAGCTTCCGGTCCAACCACTGGCGCCAGAATCTTCGCAGCAATTGGGCCGATCATCGGCAGGATGATGAAGGCGATCTCGAAGAAATCGAGGAAGAATGCCAGAAAGAAGATGAAGAGGTTGATGAAGATCAGAAAGCCCCAGACGCCGCCGGGCAGCGACGTCAGCAGGTGCTCGAGCCACACGCCGCCCGACACGCCCATGAAGACGACCGAGAAGCAGGTCGAGCCGATAAGGATGAACACCACCATCGTGGTGATGCGCATGGTCGTCTCGTAACCCTGCTTGATGAGATTGCGCAGTTCCGGAATGCGGACGGCCTCGAGGCAGACCCAGACGACCGCGACGTATGTAATGGCGAGGCCGATCTTGAAGACGATGTGGCTGGTCATCAGCACGGCGGCCATCGCGCCGATGCCGCAGGCAATGACGCCGATATATACGACCTTGCGGCCGGTCGAGCTGAAATCGCGGTGGTGCAGGGCGGCGAGCACGATGGCGCCGATCGCGCCCATGGCGCCGGCTTCGGTCGGAGTCGCAAGGCCGAGCATCATGGTGCCAAGCACAACGAAGATCAGCACGGCGGAGGGCACGATGCCCCACAGGCATTTGCGCCATAGCGGCCAGCCGGTCAGCGTGCGCGCTTCCAGCGGCACCGGCGGCACGTGTTCAGGCTTGAAGATGCCGAGAACAAAGGTGTAGCCGGCGAACAGCAGGATTTGGAAAATCGAAGGGCCCCAGGCGCCGAGATACATGTCGCCGACGGACTTGCCGAGTTGGTCGGCCAGCACGATCAGCACCAGCGACGGCGGCACCAATTGCGTGATGGTGCCGGAAGCCGCCAGCACGCCGGTGATGTAACGCATGTTGTAGCCGTAGCGCATCATCACCGGCATCGAGATCAACGCCATGGCGATAACCTGCGCCGCCACCGTGCCGGTGATGGCGCCGAGGATGAAGCCGACGATGATGACCGAATAGCCTAACCCGCCGCGGATCGGGCCGAACAACTGGCCCATCGAATCCAGCATGTCTTCGGCAAGCCCGCATCTTTCCAGCACGGCGCCCATGAAGGTGAAGAACGGGGTCGCCAGCAGCAGATCGTTCGACAGCACGTTGCCGAAGACGCGGCCGGGAATGGCCTGCAGGAAGTTCAGGTCGAAGAAGCCCTGATGGATAGCGAGAAAGCCGAACGATAGGCCGACAGCCGCCAACGTGAACGCGACCGGGAAGCCGATCAGCATCGCCAGCACGAGGCCGGCGAACATCAGCGGCGGCATCAGCTCAAGTGGGATATGGGGGAGGAACGACAGCGAGCTCATTGTGTCGGCCTCTCGTACTTCGCGTCAATGGTGACCTGGCCCTGTAGCGCCGCGATGCGCTTGATGGCTTCCGATACGCCTTGCAGCGCCAGCATCAGGAAGCCCGCGGGCAGGACGAACTTGATCGGCCAGCGCACGAGGCCGCCGGCGTTCATCGACACTTCGTTGACGGCGTAGGCCTGATAGAAAAACGGCCAGGACAGATACGCGAGCAGCAGACAGGCCGGGATCAGGAACACGACCGTGCCGATCAGATCGAGCCAGAGCTGGCCGCGCTCGGACAGGAACAGATAGAAGATTTCCACGCGGACGTGTTCGTTGCGCTTGAAGGTATAGGCCGCGCCGAACATCACCAGGATGGCGAACATGTACCACTGCGCTTCGAGAAAGCTGTTCGAGCTGTAGTCGAAGGCGTAACGCACCATGGCGTTGCCGGCACTCACCACGCAGGAGAGCAGTACGAAGAGGTTACAGACGTATCCGATCTTCTCGTTGAGCCAGTCGACGGCTTCGCTGAACGCCAAAAATGGACGCATCAAATTCTCTCCGGCGAGCGCCGCGTTACGCCGTCGAGGATGAAGTCGACCGCAAGACGAGATGGCGTTAGCGCAAGCGGCAATGCGCCGCGTTTTGCGTCAAGACCGCCCACGATAACCTCCCTCTGCCGGGCTTTGGCGCAACCGCCGCCCGGTTTTATTCTTGCTTTATGCCGCCCCACACGGCCCGGCCGAAGCCAGACCGCCACCTTAATCCGAAGGCGGGCTGATGCGTCAATGCCGAACTTAGTCGAACGTCCGGGAGGGCCCGAAGCAGGCCGAACAGGGCTCAAATACCGCCCGGAACCCGTTCGTGCCGCTGAAGAAGTTCAGCCGCCGGTGACGCTCATATGGCGCGACAGAGCAGGCCGCTTCTGGCGCCGGTCGATGACGAAATCATGGCCCTTGGGCTTGCGCAGAATGGCGTCATCAATGGCGGCGTGCACGAGGGCGTCGCTTTCCGAGGCACGCAGAGGCGTGCGCAAATCGGCGGCATCTTCCTGTCCAAGGCACATATACATCGTGCCCGTGCAGGTGATGCGGACACGGTTACAGGTCTCGCAGAAGTTATGCGTCATCGGGGTGATGAAGCCGAGACGGCCGCCGGTTTCCTTGACGCGCACATACCGCGCCGGACCGCCGGTCTGATAGTCGATGTCGTCGAGCGTATACTTGGTAGCCAGCCGGGCGCGCACCATCGACAGCGGCAAATACTGATCGAGCCGTGTCTCGCCGACGTCGCCGAGCGGCATGACCTCGATGATGGTCATGTCCATGCCGCGACCGTGCGCCCATTCGACCATCGGTCCGAGTTCGTCTTCGTTGACGCCCTTGAGCGCCACGACGTTGATTTTCACCTTGATACCGGCGGCCTGCGCGGCGTCGATGCCGGACATCACCTTGTTCAGATCGCCCCATCGCGTGATGGCGCGGAACTTGTCGGCATCGAGCGTATCGAGCGAGACGTTGATACGGTCGATGCCATAGCTCTTGAGCTCTTTAGCGTATTTGTCCAGTTGCGATCCGTTGGTGGTGAGCGTCAGCTCTTTCAGCGCGCCGCTGTCGAGATGACGCGAGAGAGATGCGAACAACGTCATGATGCCACGACGCACCAGCGGCTCACCGCCGGTCAGGCGCAACTTGGTGACGCCCTTGTCGACAAACGCGCTGCACAGACGGTCGAGTTCTTCGAGGCTCAGCAGATCCGCCTTCGGCAGAAACGACATGTGCTCCGACATGCAATAGACGCAGCGGAAGTCACAGCGGTCCGTCACTGAAACGCGTAGATAATTTATCGACCGAGCAAACGGATCAATCAACGCACGGGGCGCGACGCCGGTGCGGTCGAGTTCAAGGGTCGATGTGCCCATCGGCAGCGTCATGTTCATCCCGGGAAACAGGCTCCTCAGCCTGCTTCATATAGGAATAGTGGCCGATCTTGGCCATAGCGTCCAGTAATAGCGGGTGAGGAGCGTTTCCCGCCGGAACCGGACCGAAAGCACAACAGCCGCGCTTGCGGCGCGGCTTTTGCAAATTCAGCGAGGTCGAGGCGCCAAGCGCGCCGGGGCGGGCCACGGCGCGGCGCCGGCGGCGGGCGCCGGCGCGGCTGCCGCCGGAGCAGCAGCGGCCGGGGCGGGCTTGGCGGCCGACGTCTTCTTGGCCGCGGGCGGACCCTTCTTCGACGGCGCGCGCTTGGTCGCCCGTGGCGCCGGCGGGGCCGGGGTCAGCTCGACGGTCACCGGGTTCGGCCGCAGATTGGTCGGCGCGCCGATGGCGGTGATCGGTTCAAGCGTCTCCGTCTCCGGCTGATAGCCGGCGAGGGTGAAGGTCACGGTCGTCGGACCGGTGACCGGCAGGGCCAGCGAGCACGGCGTGCGGCAGGTCTGGCCGCCGGACGCTTTCACTTCAGCATTCGGCGGTTCGGATTCGAAACGGACGGTGTCCGTGGCAGGCGCCGGCTTGAGGCCATCGAGGCTCATCCAGTCCGGCGAGGACGAACACGCTGCAAGTGCAAGCGCGCCGCCAACGATCGTTAAAACGCGATACATAATATTAATCCGTTTACGCGAGCGCTGCCGCCCAACAGCCCGGAAGGATAGGGGCCACGGCCGGGAATGGCAACATCTTGCGCGCCGTTAACCTTACCGCGTTAACCATACGGCTTAGCCTTATGGCCCCTATAGCGCGCTCTAATGTGAGGAAATAAGGGCAGCGACGGCCTCGGGTAACTCGTCAAAGTGGCTGATGAGCCGGTCGGGCCCAAATCCGGCGACCGGCGTTTCGCTGTAGCCGAAGTCGACGGCAACCACGGGAACCTTGGCGTTACGGGCAGTAAAAACGTCGGTCGCGGAGTCACCGATCATCACCGCACGCTCCATACGGCCGCCAGCCGCGGCGATGGTGCGGCGCAGGATTTCCGGATCGGGCTTCTGGATCGCGAAGGTGTCCTGGCCGCAGATCGCTTCGAAGCGCGCGGTGAGGGCGAGCTTGTCGAGCAACAGCCGCGACAGGCCTTCGAGCTTGTTGGTGCAGACGGCGAATTTGCAGCCGCGCGCGGCCAAGGTGTCGAGTGCGCCGTGCAATCCGGGAAAAGGCTGCGAGCGATCGGCGACATGCGCGGCGTAATACGCGATGAAGTCGTCGAACATCTGTTGCAGCTTCGCCGGCTCGACAGCGCGGCCTTCGGCTTCGAGACCGCGCACCAGCATCGCCTTGGCGCCGCCGCCGATCAGGTTGCGCGCGGTGTCGTAGTCGACCGGCGGCATGCCCTCGCGCGCGAAGATGACATTGAGCGTCTCGATGAGATCCGGCGCGGTATCGACCAGGGTGCCGTCGAGATCGAAAACGATGAGGGGAAAGGTCATGGCGAAAACCGCTAACGTCCGCTGCCCGGCGATGCAAGAGAGGCGGTGAAGGAGAAAGGCGAAGAGTGGCCGTCTGAAGTCGCAAAGTGCCGTGAATTACGGCCAAAACCGGCTGTTCAGGCCGGACGAAGGGCGCTAGACAGGCCTGTCATTTCAACGCTTTTCGCCCCGGTCCCTATGAACGCCGAAGAACAGAAACGCGCCGCTGCCGCTCGCGCCGTCGAGTTTGTACAGCCGGGCATGAAGCTCGGTCTCGGCACCGGTTCGACCGCGAAGCATTTCGTCGATCTGGTCGGCGAGCGCGTCAAGGCCGGTCTCGACGTCATCTGCGTGCCGACATCGGAAGCGACGCATGCGCAGGCGAAGAGCCTTGGCATTCCGCTGACCACCCTCGATGAGACGCCGTCGCTGGATCTGACGGTCGACGGCGCCGACGAGATCGATCCGCAATTGGTCCTGATCAAGGGCGGCGGCGGCGCGTTGCTGCGCGAGAAAATCGTCGCCAGCGCGTCGGCCCGCATGATCGTGATTTCCGATCCGAGCAAACTCGTGCCGGCCTTGGGCAAGTTTCCGCTGCCGGTGGAGGTGACGCCGTTCGGCTTTACCGCCACGCTGCAGGCGGTCGAAAAGGCGATCTCCGGGCTCCAGAAATCCGGCCCGCTGACGCTGCGGAAGGGCAAGGACGGCCATCCTTTCGTCACGGATGGTGGCCACTGGATCATTGACGCGGCACTGGGGCGGATTGACGATCCCAAGGCGATGGCGCATGCGCTGTCGGGCATTCCGGGGGTCATGGAGCACGGGCTGTTTGTCGGCCTCGCGGCCCTGGCCATCATCGGCGGTCCGGACGGCGCCAGGATTATCGAACGGCCCTGAATTTTGGGACCAAAGGAGTTACGATCATGACTTTCATCCAGAACACCTGCCGCGCGGTTTTGCTGGCCGCTGCGCTAGTGGCGCCCGCCTCGGTTGCCCACGCGCAACAGCCGTCGGCGGCAGCGCTCGCCAGCGCCAAGGAGTTCGTGGTCCTGACCGGCGCGACGCAGATTTTCAACCCGCTGGTCTCCGGCGTCGTCGAGCAGTCGAAGATGCTGTACCTGCAACAGAACCCGGGGCTTGCCAAAGACCTCAACGAAATCTCCGCCAAGCTGAAGGCCGAGCTCAATCCGCGGCTCGAAGAACTCAACGTCGAAATGGCGAAGATCTACGCCGCGAAGTTCACGGAAGCCGAGCTTAAGGACATTCTGGCGTTCTACAGTTCGCCGGCCGGCAAGAAGATGCTGGTCGAGCAGCCGGCTGCCGCCGAGCAAAGCTTAAAGTTCGCACAGGACTGGTCCATCAAGCTCTCCGACGAAGTCGTCGGCAAAATGCGCGACGAGCTGAAAAAGCGTGGCCACAACCCCTGAAGCATCGCTTCTTGAACTGAACGGGCCGGATCGCCATCTGGCGAAGTCTTAAGGTGAGGCGATAGCGGCCCCATGACCGGAAAATCTGTCTTCAGCCCGTCGGCTGATCATGACGTCGATCTTTTCGTCATCGGTGCGGGCTCCGGCGGCGTCCGCGCGGCGCGCATCGCGGGCAATTACGGCGCCCGCGTCATGGTCGCCGAGGAATTTCGCGTCGGCGGCACCTGCGTCATCCGCGGCTGCGTGCCGAAGAAGCTGCTGGTTTACGCTTCGCGCTTTGCCCATGAATTCGAGGACGCCGCGGGCTTCGGCTGGACCGTGCCCGAGACGAGCTTCAACTGGTCGACCTTGATCGCCAACAAGGACCGCGAGATCGATCGTCTCGAGGCGGCCTATGTCGCCAATCTCGAGCGCAGCAAGGTCAAGATCGTGCGCAGCCGCGCCGTCATGGAAGATGCGCACACGGTGCGTCTCGCCAATGGCGACAAGGTGCGTGCCGCGACGATCCTCATCGCCACCGGCGGCTGGCCGCATATGGGTCCGAAAATTCCCGGGATCGAACATGCCATCTCATCGAACGAAGCGTTTCATCTGACGGAATTGCCGAAGCGCATCGTCATCCAGGGCGGCGGTTACATCGCGGTGGAATTCGCCTGCATCTTTGCTGGATTGGGAAGCAAGGTGACGCTGGTTTATCGCGGCGACAATATCCTGCGTGGTTTCGATGACGACGTCCGCGAGCATCTGCGCACCGAGATGCAAGCAGCCGGCATCACCGTGACCTGCGGCCACACCGTCGATGCCATCGAGAAAACAGGCGACGCCTACGCCGTGAAATTGTCCGGCGGCACGTCGGTGCCCGCCGACAAGGTGATGTTCGCCATCGGACGCCGCCCGAATTGCATGGGCATCGGCAGTGAAACGCTGGGCATCCGGTGCCACGAGCATGGCGGCATTGAAGTCGACGAATACTCGCGCACGTCCGTGCCGAACGTCTATGCCGTCGGCGACGTCACCAACCGCGTCAACCTCACGCCCTTTGCCATCCGCGAAGGCCATGCCTTTGCCGACAATGTCTTTGGCGGCAAGGACATCAAGGTCGATCACAGCCAGGTGCCGACCGCGGTGTTCTCCGAACCGGAGTTGGGCGTCATCGGCCTGACCGAGGCGCAGGCGCGCGAGAAGCACCCGGTACTGGACGTCTTCAAGGCCAGCTTCCGGCCCATGAAGGGGACTCTCTCGGGGCGCGCCTCGCGGGTCTTTATGAAGCTTCTGGTCGACGGTGCGACCGACCGGGTGGTCGGGTGCCATATCGCCGGCCCCGAGGCCGGGGAAATGATCCAGCTGATCGGCATCGCCTTCAGAATGGGTGCGACCAAGGCCGATTTCGACGCCACCGTCGCGGTGCACCCCACGATGGCCGAGGAGCTGGTCACGATGCGCACCCCGGCCTTCAGCTATGGCCGCAAGGCTGCAGAGTAGCCATCTAGGGCGGTAACCAGCCCTGTTCCGAACATCTGGCATTAGGGTGGGGTGGCGTGTATAACGCCCCGCAAATATTGGAGTATTCCCGATGGCCGAGCGTTGGTCGCCCGATAGTTGGCGCAAAAAGCCGATCCAGCAGGTGCCGGATTATCCGGACCGGCAGGCATTGGCCGACGTCGAAAAGCAGCTCGCGACGTTCCCGCCGCTGGTTTTTGCCGGTGAGGCGCGCAATTTGAAGAAGCATCTGGCCCGAGTCGCCAACGGTCAGGCTTTCCTGCTGCAAGGCGGTGACTGTGCCGAGAGCTTCGCCGAGCACGGCGCCAACAACATCCGCGACTTCTTCCGCATGTTCCTGCAGATGGCGGTGGTGCTGACCTATGCCGCGGCCTCGCCAGTGGTGAAGGTCGGCCGCGTCGCCGGCCAGTTCGCCAAGCCGCGTTCGTCGCCGATCGAAAAGCGCGACGGCATCGAACTGCCGAGCTATCGCGGCGACATCATCAACGACAACGCCTTCACCGCGGAGTCGCGCACGCCCGATCCGCGCCGCCAGCTTGACGCCTACCGGCAGTCAGCGGCAACGCTGAACCTGCTGCGCGCCTTCGCGACCGGCGGTTACGCCAATCTCGCCAGCGTGCGGCAGTGGATGCTCGGCTTCGTCAAGGACAGTCCGCAGTCGCGCCGTTACGTCGAACTGTCGGACCGTATTTCGGAAGCGCTCGGCTTCATGCAGGCCTGCGGCCTCGATCTCGAGAGCCATCCCGAACTGCGCACGACGGATTTCTACACCAGCCACGAAGCGTTGCTGCTCGGCTTCGAGGAAGCCTTCACCCGCGTCGACTCGACGACGGGCGACTGGTACGCGACGTCGGGCCACATGATCTGGATCGGCGATCGCACGCGCCAGCACGATCACGCGCATGTCGAATATGCGCGCGGCATCAAGAACCCAATCGGTTTGAAGTGCGGCCCGTCTCTGAAGGCCGACGATCTGTTGCGCCTCATCGACATTCTCAATCCGGAAAACGAGGCCGGACGCATCACCTTGATCGGCCGCTTCGGCGCCGAGAAGGTCGGCGATCATCTCCCGGCGCTAATCCGCGCCGTGAAGCGGGAAGGCCGCGTCGTGCTGTGGTCGAGCGACCCGATGCATGGCAACACCATCTCGTCGGCCTCGGGCTACAAGACCCGGCCGTTCGACCTGATCCTCAAAGAGGTGCGCAGCTTCTTCGAGATCCATCAGGCCGAAGGCACCTATGCTGGCGGCGTGCATCTGGAAATGACCGGGCAGAACGTCACGGAGTGCACCGGTGGCGCGCGCGCGATTTCCGATGCCGACCTCAACGACCGCTATCACACGGTCTGCGATCCGCGGCTCAATGCCGAGCAGGCTATCGAAGTCGCCTTCACGCTCGCCGAATTGCTCAAGAGCGAGCGCAGCGGCGCGGTGCGGGCGCTGCCGGCGGCGGCGGGGCTTTAAAAGCGGCGGCAGGCGGGCTGCCATGCAGCCCGCCTGATTGCCGCGCGTCAGGGCAGGCGGTAAATTTTCGGCATGAACGCTCGTCCCGCCGACACACTCGCGATCGCGGTCGCGCAACTCAACTCGACGGTCGGCGATATCGCTGGCAATGCCGAGAAGGTGCGGCGCGCGCGCGTCGAAGCGGCCGCCCAGGGCGCCGACCTCGTCGTCTTTCCCGAACTGTTCATCGCCGGCTATCCGCCGGAAGATCTTGTGCTCAAGCCGGCGTTTCAGGCCTCATGCCGCGCCGCCATTGAAGCGCTGGCGCGCGAGACCGCGACGCCGGGCCCGGCCATGCTGGTCGGCTCGCCATGGGTCGACAACGGCAAGCTCTACAACGCGGTGGCGCTGCTTGAGGGCGGCGCGATCACGGCGCTGCGTTACAAGGTCGATCTGCCGAACTACGGCGTGTTCGACGAAAAGCGCGTGTTTGCCGCAGGGCCGATGCCCGGACCAGTGAGTTTCCGCGGCGTGCGTCTCGGCGTGCCGATCTGCGAAGATATCTGGACCGAGGAAGTCGTCGACTGCCTCGCCGAGACCGGCGCCGAACTTCTGGTCGTGCCGAACGGCTCGCCGTACTGGCGGCAGAAGGGCGACGTCCGTCTCAACATCGCGGTGGCGCGGGTCACCGAGCGGGGGCTGGCGACCGTCTACGTCAATCAGGTCGGCGCGCAGGACGAACTGGTGTTCGACGGCGTCTCCTTCGGCCTGCATGCCGATTGTTCGCTGGCGTTCCAGCTCGGCGGCTTCCGCGAAGAGATCGTCACCACGCGGTGGGTGCGCAAGGGCGACACTTGGCGTTGCGAGAACGGCCCGATGGTCAATGCCGTCGAAGCCGACAAGGCGGACTATTCGGCCTGCGTCATGGGCCTGCGCGATTACGTCAACAAGAACGGTTTTCCCGGCGTCGTGCTCGGGCTTTCGGGCGGCATCGATTCCGCGCTGGTTGCGGCGATGGCGGTCGATGCGCTCGGGCCGGACCGTGTCCGTTGCGTCATGCTGCCGTACAAATACACGGCGCAGGAATCGCTCGACGACGCGGCGCGCTGCGCCAAGGCGCTCGGCATGAAGTATGAGATCACGCCGATCGCGTCGGCGGTCGAAGGTCTCGAAGCGGCGCTGGCGGCGACCTTCAAGGGCCTGCCGCGCGACGTGACGGAAGAGAATTTGCAGTCGCGCGCGCGCGGTACGATCCTCATGGCCATTTCCAACAAGTTCAATCTGATGGTCGTCACCACCGGCAACAAGTCGGAAATGTCGGTCGGCTACGCCACGCTCTATGGCGACATGAATGGCGGTTTCAATCCGATCAAGGATCTCTACAAGACCGAAGTGTTCCGCCTGTCGCGGCTGCGTAACAGCTGGAAGCCCGAGGATGCGATGGGGCCCGACGGCGAGGTTATTCCGGAGAGCATCATCGTGCGGCCGCCGACCGCCGAATTGCGCGAGAACCAGAAGGACGAAGACTCGCTGCCGCCGTACTCAGTGCTCGATCCGATCCTCGAACGTCTGGTCGAACGCGAGGAGCCGGTGTCGGCGATCATCGCCGCGGGCTTCGAGCGCGAGACCGTGGTGCGCATCGAGCGGCTCCTGAACATCGCGGAATACAAGCGCCGTCAGGCGGCGCCGGGCGTGAAGGTAACGCTGAAGAATTTCGGCCGCGACCGCCGTTATCCGATCACCAACCGCTTCCGCGATCCCGGCACGCCGCTGCCGGCGCCGGACGTGTCGCTGGTGACGGGAAAACCGGCGAAGTCGGAAGCCTTCGATTTTTAGCGATTAGCGAACCGGCAGGAAGCTCGGACCCACGGTGCGCACGGTGCGCTTGGCGGGATCGGTTTCGCCCGGCGCTTCGGCGAGCGGGGCGGGGTCGTTCGCTTGCGGCTTGGCGCGGGGATCGACGCGGATCGGCTTGCCGTCGGGGCCGATGCGCGGCGTCGACATCTGCTTGGCGGTCTTGTCGGTGACGACGACGTCGCCGGGCGCAAGGGTCGAATCCGGGATCGACTTGAGCGCGTCGTTCCAGCTTTCGCCGGGCTTGCGGCAGGTGCAGGCCGGGTTGACGGTCTTGCGGTAGGCAAACGCGTTCGGCAATGCGCTGTAGGGCGCGCCGCTGATCGACACCGCCTGCGCCACTTCCTCGCCGGGGTTGTGATAGGTGAAGAGCTGCACCTCGGACGCCGGACACATGCGCTGGCAGGTCTGCTCGTCGTCGCGGAAGCGATCCGACGAGGTCGCGTAGGAAATCGGATAGTAATAGCCGTCGCAGGTGCGCACGCAGATGGTGCGGAAGGTGCCGCCCATGGCGCCGGGCGCCGACGAATTGACGCTGGCATTGTTGCCGAACAGGCGATCGAAGAAACCGTCCTGCTGACCCGACTGCGCGGCCGAGCGGTACTGCTGGCCGCAGCCATTGTTGCTGAGCTGAACGAGAATGTTCTGGCGCTGCCCGAGACGCTCGGAGGTGCCGCCGTTGAGGCGCTCCAGCGCCATCTGCGCGTTCTCGAGATTGGTGCGCTGCTGGCCGATCTGCTTGGTCAGCGCGCCGCACTGCGGGGGCGGATTGTCGAAGATCGAGAACAGGCCGGAGCTTTCGCAACCGAGCCTGCGGCTCTGCGCGACATTGCGGTCGACCTCCGCCTGCTGACGGTTGATGGCGTCCTCGGTGCGGCGGATCTGTTCGGCGCGCGCGGGGTCGGCGCTGCCGTTGTTGAGCGAGGCGAGCTGCGCCTCAAGCCGCTGGCACACCGGGTTCGGCGCTTGCGCGAAAGTGGCGGTGGCTGACAGCAGGAGCGCCGCGGCGGCCGCAAAATGTGGAGCAAATCCCGTCATGGGCCGGAACTTTAGAGAAAAAATCATGGGGTTGCGAGCCTTGCCCGTGCGGCTTCCGACCGCAGATTCCAGAGCACCCCGGCGATGATAATGAGGGCGCCGAGGAGCACGAATATATCGAGCCCTTCGCCGTAAAAAGCCCAGCCCACCACGGCGATCAAGGGAATGCGCATGAAATCCAGCGGAACCACCAGCGTTGCATCGCCCGAGCGGAACGCGTTGCTCAGGCAGAAGTGAGACGTCAGACCCGCGATACCGACCCCGATTGCGGGCAAAATATGACGCACTTCGAGATTGAGCAATGTCGCCGGATTGCTGCCGAGCAGTGAGAGCGGAAACTGGATCACGGCCATCCAGAAGATGATGCCGAAGGTGGTTTCGGTCGCGGTCAGCTTCTTGGTCGCGATCATGACGATGGCGTAGCCGACCGCCGCGGCCAGCACGAGAAAGGCCGCCGGATTGAAGGCCGCGATGCCAGGCCGCAGGATCACGAGCACGCCGATGAGGCCAAGCACGACCACGCCGAGCCGGCTCGGTGTCATTTTTTCGTGCAGCAGCCAGACGGCCAGCAGGGCGGTCCAGGTCGGCATCGTGAACTCGAGCGAAAACACCATGGCGAGCGGCAGCATCGTCAGTGCCAGCGCCCAGCAGAACTGCGACGCGTAATGGATGCCGTTGCGCATGACGTGAAGTCCCATCCGCCGGGGACGCGCCGAGGCGCGTAATTCGGGGCGAAACAACAGCAGAACCAGCAGTACCAGCAAGGCAACGCCGCTGCGGATGGCGAGAATTTCAAAAATGCTCAGACTCATCCGCGCCAGTTCGCGGATCGATACCGCCATGGCCGAGAAGGAGAGCAGGGCGCCGGTCATCCAGAGGACGACGCGGACGAGCTTGGTGTTTGCCACGAGCGGTGTTTCGTTGATGCGGGATGTCAGAGGATCGGCCGCGAGGTCTAGCAGGCGTTGAGCCCTGCGTCACTCCGCGTCGGGCTGGTTCTCGGGTCGCGCCTTGTCGAAGGCCGGCAGCTTCAAACACGCCGCCTCGACCGACACGATCTTCGGGAACTTGTCGAGCGGCACCTTGAGTCTGCGCGCATTGTAAATCTGCGGAATGAGGCACAGGTCGGCCAACGTGACGTGCGAACCGCAGGCGTAAGGCGCCGGCGCGATCATCGCCTCGATCGCCGTGAAGCCTTCGATGACCCAGTGATGATACCAGGCGTCGATGTCGGGCTGCTCATGCTTGAGCACGCGCTTGAGATACTGCAGCGGTAAGAGATTGTTCAGCGGATGAATGTCGCAAGCCACCATTTGCGCGATGGCGCGCACCTTGGCGCGCTCCAGCGCGTCGGCGGGCAGCAACGCCGGCTCCGGATGAATGTCGTCGAGATATTCGATGATGGCGAGCGACTGCGTCAGCACTTCGCCGCTGGACAATTGCAGCGCGGGCACGCGCTTGTGCGGATTGACCGCGGCATAGTCCGGCGTGCGTTGCTTGCCGCCATCCTTGGTGAGATGGATGGGCGTCATCTCATAGGGCAGGCCCTTGAGATTGAGCGCGATGCGGACGCGATAGGCCGCTGAAGAGCGGAAGTAGCTATAGAGTTTCACGGAACAACCCCGGCGTTGGTTGCCGGACTGTACCGAAGGTGGCCGTCCAAGACTACCGGGGGTCGCCACCCTTGGCGATGTCGGGGACAAGCTGTACCGAACGGTCGGTGAGCTTCTTCAGGGCACGGTCGAGCGCCGCGCAGTCGTCAGCATTGAGCGTGTCCATGAGCTGGCCGACGAAGTCGAGCGCAAGGGGAGCAAGTTCGTCATAGATCTCGCGGCCGGCCGGCGTCAGCGACAGGAAGGCCTCGCGCAGGTCGTCTCGGTTGGCCTTACGGCCGACCAGCTTGCGGCGCTCCAGCAACGCGACGGCGCGCGACACCTTGGTCTTGTGCATGTGGCTGTGCACGCCGACGGCCTTGGCGGTCATCATGCCGTACTGGCCGAGCGTGACCATGACGCGCCATTCGGGGACGCCGATCTTGTAGCGTTCGGAATAGACCTTCGACAGCGCCGCCGACACCAGGCTGGCGCAGACGTTCAGCCGGTGCGGCAAAAACGCTTCGAGCCGGAGCGCGGCCTGATCTGTTTCCGGCACGCTCTGCGCCCGCTGTGCACTGTTGTCACTCATCGCCTGGCCGCCTGCGTTCCCCAACGCCGGGGCCCAATCGCGAGGCCCACTCTCTAAAGCGCGTGGATCGACATTGGCTGAAGTTTGGGTGCCATGCAACCAGATTGGAAAAGTTCTAAGTTAAGTACCGGCAATCTTGATGCGCCCTTTATGGCGGGCCGCGCCGATGTGTCAGCCGGGGCGGCGCTCGATCACCTGCCGCACCTTAAGCGCGAGATTTTCCGTGGTGAACGGCTTGGTAAGCAGGTCGACATCCGCGTCGAGCCGGCCGTGATGAATGATGGCGTTGCGCGTGTAGCCGGTGGCGAACAGCACGGGCAGCCCGGGGCGCAGCTTGAGCGCCTCGTTGGCGAGTTCACGGCCGTTCATGCCGCCGGGCAAAATGACGTCCGTGAACAAGAGCGCGATCTCCGGCGTCGTCTTTAAAATCTCGAGCGCCTTGGCTCCCGTATCGGCCTGTTCGACGCGATAACCGATATCTTTCAGGGCATCGACGGCGAACCGGCGGACGTCGTCATCGTCCTCGACCAGCAGGATGCATTCGTGATGCTCGCCGGAAGGCGGCAGCGCCGGCGCCGCCGTCTGCTCCCAGGCGGGGAAAGCGGCCTCGTTGGCGAGCCGGGGGAAGTACATCTTGATCGAGGTGCCCTGATCGGCCTCGCTGTAGATCTGGATGTGGCCGTGCGACTGTTTGACGAAGCCGTAGACCATGCTCAGGCCCAAACCCGAGCCGGCGCCGGCCGCCTTGGTCGTGAAGAACGGTTCGAACGCCTTGTCGCGCACCTCCGCGCTCATGCCTCCGCCGGTATCGCTGACGGCGATCATGACATATTGCCCCGCCTTCACGTCGGGGACGGAGCGCGCATAGGCCTCGTCAAGATAGGCGTTCGACGTCTCGATCGTGAGACTGCCGCCCTTGGGCATGGCGTCGCGCGCATTGACGGCGAGATTGAGCACCGCATTTTCGAGCTGGTTTGGATCGAGCGCGGTCTTCCATAATCCGCCCGCCAGCACGGTTTCGATGCGGATCGTCTCGCCGATCGAACGGTGCAGCAACTCCGACATATCGCTGACCAGCCGGTTGACGTCGACGGTCTTCACTTCCTGCGGATGCTGCCGCGAGAAGGTCAGCAGGCGCTGCACCAAGGTCGCGGCGCGCAGCGAGGCCTGACGGATGGCGCTCAGTGAACGTCCGACGCGTTCGTCGCTGGCGTTATTGCGCCGCAGCGCCAGCTCGACATTGCCGAGAATGGCGGTGAGCAGATTGTTGAAGTCGTGCGCGATGCCGCCGGTCAGCCTGCCGACCGCTTCCATCTTCTGCGCCTGGCGCAACGCCAGTTCGGTATTCTCGCGCCGCGCCGTTTCCTCGCGAAGGCGCGCATAAGCAACCGACTCGCGCCGCGTATAGCGCATGGTCATCATCGCCAACGCGAACATCGTCAGTGTGGCGGGAACGCCGAAGCCGAGCAGCACCAGCATGTCGTCCATCCATTCGCCGCGGATGGTCGACATATTGAGGCCGGCGAAGACATAGACGTCGTGGTTCGGCAATTTGCGATACGAGATGATGCGCTGGATCTGGTCGTAATAGGCGTTGCCGGTCACCGTGCCGCGGTCCGGATTTTTCGCGATGCCCTGCATCAGCGGCGAACTCGGCGCCGACTTCGTCGCCATCAGTTGCGGATAGCGCACGAGGATGGCGCCGTCGGTGCGCATGATGCCGCTGACGGTCTGCTCGCTTGCCGGAAACTGCGAGTAGTATTGCGTGAAATATTCCGGCGCGATCGACACCAGATAGACGCCGTTGAAACTGCCGTCGGGCGCGAACCGTTTGCGCGTAATGGCGAAGAAGTTGGTCTTGTTGGTGCGGGCCGGCGTGACCTCGCTGATATAGGTGCCGTTGGCCGTGGTGTTTTTCTGCGCCGTGAAATAGTCGCGGTCGCTCAAATCGAGATTGGGCGGCAGCGGGTGCACCGTCGCCGAGATCAGCGGCTTGCCGTTGGCGTCGATGACCCAGAGGTCGCGCAACTGCGGCAGGTTGCGAATGAAATTCAGCAGCTGGTTGCTGTAGTCTTTCGCATCGGCCTTGATGTCGGCGTCGCTGACGTCGTCGAACACTTCTTCAAGATAGCGCTCGCTGATCTCGAAGGTCTCGAACACCTTGTTGGCGTGTTCGTGCATGGTGCCGACGGTGCGCTGCAGCCGGTCGGTCGCCTCGACGAAATGCTGTTTGTAGGAAGTCCAGGCGCTGAACGCCAAAATCAGCAGCGGAATGGCGATGGTCGCGGCGATCATCAGCCGCAGCGGGCGCACGCTTGCCGCGTACGACGGCGGCACGGGGGACGGGTCTGAGGGGCCGGGCATTCACCTTGAAGGGGTCGCGAGGAGCGCCGTTGGTCCGGCGCGCCAAGGTTAGCCGACCCCGGGCTGCTTCGCATACGAAAAAGCGCCGGCTGTGGACCGGCGCTTCGGGAACTTCAGCTTTTGGCGGCGGCTATCGCGAGCAGACGATGGCGACGTAGTCGTTGCAGGTCGGGCCCTTGCAACCGCCCGCGCCGCCGGCCGGGATCGACGCGGTGATTTCGTCGCGGTCGACCTTGCTGTAGGAGGCCGCCTCCGCGAATTCGTGCGACTTGCAGTAGGAGTTGGCGGCGGCGGCGCCGCAGCGGTCGCCGGTGGCGAGGCAGCGGTCGATGCCGTAGCCGTCGGCATCATTGGCGATGATGAACATCTTGCGCTCGCCCGCCTGCGCGGCGGCACCCAGGCAAAGGACGGCAACGAGACCGAACAGAACTGTCCGCATAAGACCCCCCAACGCGAAGCAACACGCCACGACCAGCGCGAGCGGTAAAATGGGGGCAATTCGTTAATGCTGAATGAAGCCTTTACGGCTCAGGGGCCGGCGGTGCGTTGCTGACGGCGCCTAAGCCACTCATCTCACTGTGCTTTAAGGCGCTGGACCGGGCCTTGACGGAATCTGCCCGAAAAAGCATTGTCCTGGCGATGTACGGTCTGACCACCCTCTGCGGCATTCGCCGCGTGATTATGAGCTAGCGCACCAGCTGGCTGCGGCCGTCTTTTCTCATAGTCGAGATACCAAGGACGCCCGGCCAGCGAGCCGACGGACGCCTTCGCTATGGAATTGAAGCTCTACGATACCCTGTCGCGCGAGAAGCGGGTTTTCGCGCCGATCGATCCGGCCAATGTGCGCATGTATGTGTGCGGGCCGACGGTCTACGACTATGCGCACATCGGCAATGCGCGGCCGGTCATCGTCTTCGACGTGCTGTTCCGGCTGCTGCGGCACATCTATGGCGCGGACAAGGTCACCTATGTCCGCAACATCACGGACGTGGATGACAAGATCAATGCGCGGGCTGCCCGTGATTATCCGGGCATCCCGCTCAACGACGCGATCCGGAAAGTAACCGAGCAGACGGCGGCACAATTCCAATCCGATGTGACCGCACTTGGCTGTTTGCAGCCAACTCATCAGCCGCGTGCTACCGAATTTGTCCTGCCGCAGCACGCTCATAAGAGCGACATGGTGTCGCTCATCAAGAAGCTCATTGATCGCGGACATGCCTATACGGCTGCGGGTGAGGTTCTGTTCGACACGACGTCGATGCCGGATTACGGCGCTTTGTCTGGCCGCAAACTAGAAGAGCAGCAAGCGGGCGCTCGAGTCGCGGTTGATGCGCACAAGAAGCATCCGAGCGATTTCGTCTTGTGGAAACAATCTTCCGCTGATGAGCCAGGCTGGGAAAGCCCGTGGGGGCGAGGGCGTCCTGGCTGGCATATCGAATGCTCAGCGATGAGCGCAGCATATCTCGGCGAGGAATTCGATATTCACGGTGGTGGTCTAGATTTGATATTCCCGCACCACGAAAACGAAATTGCTCAGTCTCGCTGTGCTCATGGCACGTCGACGATGGCGAACTATTGGATGCACAACGGCTTCCTTCAGGTCGAAGGCGAGAAGATGTCGAAGAGCCTCTGCAACTTCATCACCATTCAAGATGTGCTGAAAGACTGGCCGGGAGAAGTTGCGCGCTTCAATATGCTTAAGACACACTATCGCCAGCCAATCGACTGGACTGTGAAAAGCCTCAACGAAAGCGTGAATGCTCTCGATCGTTGGTATGAGTTTGCGGGCGATGCCGATCCTTCCGATCCAACGCGGACTTTTCTAGAGGCGCTTGCTGACGACTTAAATACACCTCAAGCAATTTCCGAGATCCATCGACTTACGCATTCAAGCCGTGCTGGCGTAATGCGCGCTGGCCAGCGTATCGGCAGCCGGCCAAGGCCTGGTGAGTTAAGAGCGTGCGCGAATTTTCTGGGTCTTTTGACGCTCACGGGCAGTGAGTGGCGATCCAAAGCAGTTCAAGATACATCAGTTGATGTTGAGGTAGTTCAAAAGCTGATTGCCGCACGTTCGGCAGCGCGCAAATCAAAGAATTATGCCGAATCCGACCGCATCCGCGATGAGCTCACCGCCATGGGTGTCGCGATCAAGGATGCCAAGGACGCCAAGACCGGCGAGATGACCACCACCTGGGAGGTCGCGCGCTAATGGCCGTCGCTCATCCCAAATTGTCGCTGCGGCCCTATCTGCCCGACGATGCACCGGTGCTGGAGGAAATCTTCCGCGCCAGCATCACGCAACTGACCGGCGACGATTACACCGAAGCGCAGCAGGAAGCCTGGGCCTCGGCCGCCGACAACGAGGAAGCCTTCGCCAAGCGGCTCGGCCATCAACTGACCCTGGTCGCGAGCCTTGAAGGGTCGGTCGCCGGTTTCGCCTCGCTCGGACCGGCCGGCAAGATCGATTTGCTCTACGTGCATCCCGCCACCGCCGGGCAGGGCGTCGCTGCCATGCTGATCGACGCGCTGGAAAAGCTCGCGGGTGCGCGCGGCGCCGGCAAGCTCGTCGTCGATGCCAGCGACACGGCGCGCGGCTTTTTCGAAAAGCGCGGCTATGTCGCGCAGCAGCGCAACACCGTGACGGTGGGCGACGAGTGGCTCGCCAACACGACGCTTCACAAGGCAATCGCGAAATCGGAGGCCTCATGACCAAGCCCGACACACCGTTCCCGCGTCACTGGCTTTATTACATCGTGCTGAAATACGGCGTCATGTTCGCCGCCGCGATCCTCGCGCTCTACGCCGTCTACCGGCTGGCCTGATTCATGGCCCGCGAGCGCCTGTATCTGTTCGACACCACTTTGCGCGACGGCGCGCAGACCAACGGCGTCGACTTTACGCTGGCCGATAAGCTGGCGATTGCAGGCATGCTCGACGATCTCGGCATCGATTACGTCGAGGGCGGTTATCCCGGAGCCAATCCGACCGACACGGAATTGTTCGAGGCCGACCGCAATCTCAAGGCGACGTTCACCGCTTTCGGCATGACGCGCCGCCCGGGCCGCTCGGCCGCGAACGATCCGGGGCTGGCGATGCTGCTCGACGCCAAGGCGGACGCCATCTGTTTTGTCGCCAAGGCCTGGGACTATCACGTCCGCGTCGCGCTGGAGACGACCAACGAGGAGAACATCGCCTCGATCCGCGACAGCGTGCGCGCCGCCAAGGCGAAGGGGCGGGAAGTGCTGCTCGACTGCGAGCATTTCTTCGACGGCTTCAAGGCCAATCCGCACTATGCGCTGAGCTGCGCCAAGGCCGCTTACGACGAAGGCGCGCGCTGGGTGGTGTTGTGCGACACCAATGGCGGCACGCTGCCGCATGAAGTCGAGCAGATCGTCGGCGCGGTGGTGAAGGTCATTCCCGGCGACCATGTCGGCATTCACGCGCATAACGACACCGAGCAGGCGGTGGCGAATTCGCTCGCTGCCGTGCGCGCTGGTGCGCGGCAGATACAGGGCACGCTCAACGGTCTCGGCGAGCGCTGCGGCAACGCCAACCTCGTCTCGATCATCCCGACCTTGCGGCTGAAGCCGGAGTTTGCGGACAAATTCGAGATCGGCGTGTCCGACGCGGCGCTGAAGAAGCTCGCGCATGTGTCGCACGCGCTCGACGAGCGGCTCAATCGCGCGCCGAACCGCAACGCGCCCTATGTCGGCGACAGCGCCTTTGCCACCAAGGCCGGCATTCACGCTTCGGCGATCCTGAAAGAGCCCGAGACCTACGAGCACGTGGCGCCCGCCGCTGTCGGCAACAAGCGCAAGGTGCTGGTGTCGGAGCAGGCGGGCAAATCGAACGTGCTGGCCGAGCTCGAGCGCATCGGCCTCAAGGTCAATAAAGACGATCCGCGCATCGGCCGCTTGCTGGAGATCGTCAAGGAGCGCGAGGCGCTCGGTTATGCTTATGAGGCGGCCGACGCCTCGTTCGAACTGCTGGCGCGGCGCACGCTCGGTGCGGTGCCGGCATTTTTCGACGTCACGCGCTTCGACGTCAATGTCGAGCAGCGCGACAACGCCAAGGGCGAGCGCGTCACCGTCACAACCGCGGTGGTGAAGGTGAAGGTCGGCGACGACACCACGATATCCGCCGCGGAAGGAAACGGCCCCGTCAACGCGCTCGATCTCGCGTTACGTAAGGACCTCGGCAAATATCAGAAGTACATCGACGGCCTGTCGTTGATCGATTACCGCGTGCGCATTCTCAATGGCGGCACCGAAGCCGTGACGCGCGTGATGATCGAGAGCGAAGATGAAAACGGCGAGCGTTGGACCACCATTGGGGTCTCACCCAACATTATTGATGCGTCATTTCAAGCGCTGATGGATTCCATCATCTTCAAGCTCGTAAAGTCCGGCGCGCCTGCGTAGTCGTCACCCTGAGGCGGCGCTCTTGCGTCCCTCGAAGGGTGAAAGCCCGTATTCGGCCGTTCATTCTTTGAGGCTGGCTCCGCTCGCACCTCAGGATGACGGGTTTTTGTTTGGGGAGAGATTAGATGATCGACCACGTCTCTATCCCTGTGCGCGACCTCGCCGCTGCCACACGCTTCTATGAAGCGGTGCTGGGAACTTTGGGCATCACCAAACTCGAAACGCGGCCCGCGACGGTCGGCTTCGGAAAAGAGTATCCCGAGTTCTGGCTCAACCTGCGCGCCGATACGCCGGCGCTGCCGGGGAATTTCGGAGGCCACATCTGCTTTCGCGCGCGCGCGATGGAACTCGTCGATGCGTTTCACACCGCCGCGTTGAAAGAGGGCGGAACTTGTGACGGTGCGCCGGGCCTGCGTCCTCATCATGGCGACGGCTACTACGCTGCCTTCATCCGCGATCCCGACGGGAACCGCATCGAAGCGGTGACGTTCACCTAGAGCGGGTTGCATAGTCTGGTTGAAACAATCGCTTGCTTCTGTAAGACAGCGGGCGGAATGCTTTTTCATTCACAGCTCTTCATTCTTGTTTTTCTGCCGCTGGCGGTTGTCACTTATTACAGTGTGGCGCGTTCTGCCGCCGGCCGTCAGTGGGTGCTGATCGTCTTTTCCCTGGTGTTCTACGGCTGGTGGGATGCGCGCTTCGTCCCGCTGCTGCTGACGCAAATCGTCGCCAGCTGGCTCTTGGCGCTGCTGTCTGAACGGCTCCACGCGCGATGGCCGCTGATCCTCGGCGTCGTACTCAATCTCGGCTCGCTCGCCACATTCAAATATTTCAATTTCCTCGTCGCGGCCTTCGAAGCGGCGAGCGGCCTGTCGCTGGCGCGCAGCGACATCGCGCTGCCGATCGGCATCAGCTTCTTTTCGTTCCAGCTGATTTCGTACTTGGTCGATCGCATGCGCGGCGATGCGCCGATCTATCCGCTGCGGCCGTTCGCGCTGTTCGTCGTGCTGTTTCCGCATCTCATCGCCGGGCCGATCGTCCGTCATAACGAACTTGTACCGCAATTCGCGGAGGATCCGTTGCGCGATGGCCTGTGGCGCCGGATCGGCGTCGGCTTGCTGCTGTTCACGCTCGGCCTTGCCAAGAAGGTGTTGATTGCGGATGCGCTGGCCGGCGTGTCCGACCCGCTCTTCACCGCGGCCGGTCTGCGTCCGCTCGCTCTGGGCGAAGCGTGGAGCGCGGCGCTGAGTTTTTCGTTTCAGCTGTTCATGGACTTCTCCGCCTATACCGAAATGGCGATCGGCATCGCGCTGATATTCGGGCTCCTTCTCCCCGATAATTTCAGGCGGCCTTATCTCGCTACCGATCTGCGCGAGTTCTGGCAGCGCTGGCACATCTCGTTATCGAATTTCCTGCGCGACTATTTGTACTTCCCGCTCGGCGGCAGCCGTCACGGCACTGCGCGGCTGGTGTTTGCGACGATGGTGACATTCGGCTTGTGCGGCCTGTGGCACGGCGCGGGCTCGACCTATGTCATCTGGGGCCTGTGGCACGGCGCCGGTCTTTTGATCTGCCGCGCCTGGGCAGCATTACAACGGCCGCTGCCTGCGGCGGTCGCGTGGCTTGTCACGATGCTTTTCGTCATCGCCGGCTGGGTG
>CAIYTE010000024.1 GCA_903929045.1 uncultured Hyphomicrobiales bacterium | reverse complement strand
TGGAACACCACCGTGAAGGTCTATCCGAACGTCAGTCAGTTCTGGACCTACGGCAAGGAGAAGTTCCTGGCGCAGCCGGTCTATGACCGCGACTTCCCGCCCTGCAAGTTCTGCGAATAACAACCTGCTGCCGCCGGAGCCGATGGGCTCCGGCGGTTCTTCTCATCCGAGGGGTTGAAGCGTGAGCAGTGTTTCTCCGACCAATGATGCCGCCGTGCCGGTGCTCGAACTGCGGCAGCTGTGCAAGAGCTTCGGCGGCTTGCAGGCGACGCGCGAAGTCAATCTGCGCATTATGCCGGGCGACAGGCAGGCCATCATCGGCCCCAACGGCGCCGGCAAGACCACCCTGTTCAATTTGATCACCGGCATCTATCCGGTGACGTCGGGCCAGGTGATGCTCTACGGCAAGGACGTCACCAAGTGGCAGGCGCATGAGCGCACCGCAATGGGCATGGCGCGCACCTTCCAGGTGACGCACCTGTTCCCCGGCCTAACCGTGCTCGACAACGTGCTGCTGGCGATCAAGGGCTTGCGCCGCTCGAAGTTCGTGATGTGGCGCTTCCTGTCGTCGTACAAGGAAGTCTACGACAAGGCCTATCACCTGCTCGAGCAGGCGGGCTTTCTCGACCGCAAGGATCTCGAGGTGCGCAATCTGTCGCACGGCGAACAGCGCCAGCTTGAAATCGTGCTCGGGCTCGCCAGCGATCCGAAAATTCTGCTGCTCGACGAACCGGCCGCCGGATTGTCGTCGGGCGAATCCGCCGACATGGCCAAGTTCCTCATGAAGCTCGATCCGAAACTCGCGATCCTGCTGATCGAGCACGACATGGAAATCGTGTTCGACGTCGCGTCGCACATTTCGGTGCTGCACTTCGGCCAGATTCTGGAAACCGGCACGCCGCAGCAGATCCATTCCAGCGCGAAGGTCCAGGAAATCTACCTGGGGACGGACTGATGCGCATGATCCCGAAAAGTGGGCACCGGTTTTCGGAAAAGATCATGCGCCAAGGAAAACACTAATGGCCATTCTGGACGTTCAGGACATCCACACTTATTACGGCGACGCCTATGTGCTGCAGGGCCTGTCGCTGCAATTGCAGCAGGGCCAGATCCTCGGCCTGCTCGGACGCAATGGCGTCGGCAAGAGCACGCTGGTGAATTCGATCGTCGGCTTCAATCCGCCGCGCCGCGGCAAGGTGATGTTCAAAGGCGACGACATCACGATGAAGCCGTCGTTCGAAACCGTGCGCAGCGGCATGGGTCTGGTGCCGCAAGGCCGCCGCGTGTTCCCGACGTTGGGCGTCGAGGAAAACCTGCTGGTAGCGGAACGCCATCCGGAACGTCACAAATGGAACCTCGATCGCGTCTACCGGCTGTTCCCACGCCTGCATGAGCGTCGTTTGCAGCGCGCCAAGACGCTGTCGGGCGGCGAGCAACAGATGCTCGCCATCAGCCGCGCGCTGATGACCAATCCGGATTGCCTGATCATGGACGAGCCGTCCGAAGGTCTAGCGCCAATCATCATCCAGGGCCTGTGGGAAGCGATCAGCAAGCTCAAGGAAGAAGGCATGTCGATCCTGCTCGTCGAGCAGAACGCGCATCTGGCGCTGAAACTGGTCGATTATGTGCACGTCATGAGCAAGGGCCAGGTGGTTTATTCGTCCACCCCGGCCGAGCTCAAGGCCAACGAGCAGATCAAGGCGAGCTACCTCGGTATTTAACTAAAACGCCTCCTCCAAATTGGGGAGATGTAACCGCTGCGTTAATGCGGTGCCGCGCGCGTGAGCGCCAAACCCTTCCAAAATTTAATAACACCGTAATCGCGCTGTATCGGCAGCGCAGGTATACGCGGCCTGTTGCGTTTCTATTCATAGCTGCCCTGCGCCTCTTATCTGACGGAGCACGTTTTTTGGCCGCTTTACAGGATCTACGGCCTCGCGGCCGCCGCGGTATTGCGGTTCTCGTTGCTTGCGTGCTGATCGCCGGTGGCGCCGGCTGGTATTATTTTGCCTCCCCGCGCGCCGATGCCGCGGTCAATTCGGCCGATGGTGCCAAGGGCAAGCCGAAAGGTCCGGCGCCCATCCCGGTCACGGTCCGGCAGGTCCAGAGCGCCGATTTCCCCGTCTATATGAACGGCCTCGGCACGGTGCAGCCCTACGACACTGTCACCATCCGCAGCCGCGTCGATGGGCAGATCATCAAGGTCAACTTCACGCAAGGCGAGAACGTCAAGGAAGGCGATCTGCTGGTGCAGATCGATCCGCGCCCCTATCAGGCCGCGCTCGAGCAAGCCCAGGCCAAGAAGGCGCAGGACGAAGCCAACCTGCACAACGCCGAGCTCGATCTCGCCCGCTATAGCACCTTGGCGCAGCAAAGTTTCGCGTCGCGCCAGCAACTCGACACGCAGCAGGCCAACGTCAATCAGTTGACCGCGCAGGTCAAAGGCGATCAGGCGACGGTCGATAACGCACAGACGCAACTCAGCTACACGGCGATCAAATCGCCGCTCACCGGCAAGACCGGTTTCCGGCTGGTCGATCCGGGCAACATCGTGCACGCCAGCGATACCACCGGCATCGTCTCGATCGTCAAACTGCAGCCGATCTCGGTGGTCTTTACGGCACCGGAAGAAAACATCGGCGCCATCAACGCGGCGCTCGCCGCGGGCACGGTGCCGGTCACCGCGCTCGCCTCCGACGGCACCAGGACGTTGGCGCAAGGCCATCTCGCATTGGTCGACAATCAGGTCGATCAGGCCAGCGGCACCATCCGCATGAAGGCGACCTTCCAGAACGACGATAACGCCTTATGGCCGGGCCTCTCGGTCGCGACGAAGCTCCTGGTCGAGACGAAGAAGAATGTCGTGGTGCTGCCGAACGATGCCATCCAGCACGGCCCCGACGGGCTCTATGCCTACGTCGTCGGCGACGGCAACAAAGTCGAAATCCGCAATCTTAAAGTCGGTGACGAAGGTGCGACCCAGACCGTCGCGCTCGACGGCGTCAAGGCGGGCGAGCGTATCGTCGTCGCCGGCCAGTATCGTTTGACCAAAGGCGCCACGGTCGATCCGCGCGACGCTAAGGGAACCGCAGCAGCCGCCGACAAGCAGGCCGCCAACACTCCGCCAGAGGCGCATTAGTCATGGCGGAAGCCGAAGGCGGAATTTCCGCACCGTTCATCCGGCTACCGATCGCAACCTCGCTGCTGATGGTCGGCGTTCTCTTTGCCGGCCTGGTCGCCTACCCCCGCCTTCCCGTCGCGCCGCTGCCGCAGGTCGATTTCCCCACCATCCAGGTGAACGCGGCGCTGCCCGGCGCCAGCCCGGATACGATGGCCTCCGCCGTCGCGCAGCCGCTCGAAACGCAGTTCGCCCAGATTCCTGGCGTGTCGCAGATGACGTCGACCAGCGTCGGCGGCTCCTCTTCGATCACGATCCAGTTCAACCTCGACCGCAACATCGACGCCGCCGCGAACGACGTGCAGGGCGCGATCAACGCCGCCGGCGGCCAGTTGCCGAAAAACCTGCCGAGTCCGCCGACCTACCGCAAGGTGAACCCCGCCGACGCGCCGATCCTGCTGCTGGGTGCTACGTCCGATACGCTGCCGCTCACCGAGGTCGACGATCAGGTCGAAACCAAGCTCGCGCAGCAGATCAGCCAGATCCCCGGTGTCGCCCAGGTGCAGATCGGCGGCCAGCAGAAGCCGGCCATCCGCATCCAGCTGGATCCAGCCAAACTCGTCGCCAAAGGCCTGTCGCTCGAAGACGTCCGCACGCCGCTGTCGGTGTCGACCGTCGATAACCCGAAGGGCACGATCCGCGGCGATACGCGCTCCTACACGATCTACACCAACGACCAGATCACCGCGGCGAAGGACTGGAACGACGTCATCGTCGCCTATCGCAACGGCGCGCCGCTGCGGGTGCGCGACATTGGACAGGCGGTGACGGGGCCCCAAGATCTGACGCAGGCCGGCTGGGCCGACGGCCGGCGCGGCATCATTCTCGTCATTTTCAAGCAGCCCGGCGCCAACGTCATCGATACCGTCGATCAGATCAACGCAACTCTGCCGAAATTGCGCGCCGCTATGCCGCCGGCGATCAACATCTTCACCCTGAGTGACCGCACCACGACCATTCGCGCGGCGGTGAAAGATGTTCAGTTCACGCTGCTGCTCACCATCGCGCTGGTCGTGATGGTGATCTTCATGTTCCTCCGTAGCGTCTGGGCGACCATCATCCCCAGCATCACGGTGCCGCTGGCGCTGCTCGGCGCCTGTGCCCTGATGTGGGTGTTCGGCTACAGCCTCGACAACCTGTCGCTGATGGCCCTCACCATCGCCGTCGGTTTCGTCGTCGACGACGCCATCGTCATGCTAGAAAATATCACCCGCTATATCGAGGAAGGCGACACGCCGTTGCACGCCGCCTATCGCGGCTCGCGCGAAATCGCCTTCACCATCGTTTCGATCAGTATTTCGCTCATCGCCGTCTTGATCCCGCTTCTGATGATGGGCGGCATCATCGGCCGCCTGTTCCGCGAATTCGCCGTGACGCTGACCATGACGATCGTCGTGTCGGCTTTCGTCTCGCTGACCTTGACGCCGATGATGGCGTCGCGCTTCCTCAAGCCCCACAGCGAAGAACATCACGGCAAGTTCTATGCGTGGAGCGAGCGGGCCTTCGACGCCATGCTGCATGCCTATGAACGCGGCCTCGACATCGTCCTGCGCTTCCGCTTCATCACCTTGTGCGTGTTCTTCGCGACGTTGGCACTATCGGTCGTGCTGTTCATGGCCATTCCGAAAGGCTTCTTCCCGCAGCAGGACATCGGCCTGATCACCGGCATCACCGAAGCGGCGCAGGACGTGTCGCCGCAGCAGATGATGCGGCACCAGCAGGAACTCGGCGACCTTGTGCGCAAGGATCCGGCAGTCGCGCATATGGCCATGTTCATGGGCGGCAACGGCAACTCACCCAATACCGGGCGCATGTTCATCGCGCTGAAGCCGCGCGAGGACCGTGACGTCAGCGCCGATCAGGTCATCGCGCGGTTGCGGAGCCAGGCCGATAAAATCCAGGGCGCGCGCATGTTCCTGCAGGCCTCGCAGGATATCCGCGTCGGCGGCCGCGCGTCGCGCACCCAGTTCCAGTACACCTTGCAGGGATCGGATATCGAGCAGCTCAATTCCTGGGCGCCGAAGATGCTCGACAAGCTCAGGACCCTCCCCGAGCTGCGCGACGTCGCCACCGACCAGCAAAACGCCGGCACGACCCTTACGCTGCAGATCAATCGCGACCAGGCTTCCCATTACGGGCTGACGCCGCAATCGATCGACGACACGCTCTACGACGCCTTCGGCCAGCGCCAGATCGCGCAATATTTCACGCAGCTTTCGAGCTATTACGTCGTCCTCGAAGTGTTGCCGTCGCTGCAGGGCGATCCGGCGACATTGGACAAGATTTTCATGCGCTCGCCAGCGACCGGCGGCGAGGTGCCGCTGTCGGCATTCTCCAAGTGGACGACGCATCCGATCCAGCCGTTGTCGATCAGCCATCAAGGCCAATTCCCGGCGATCACGATCAGCTTTAACCTCGCGCCCGGCGCCGCGCTCGGTCAGGCGACCGACGCGATCGACGCAGCGCAGCGCGAATTGAACCTGCCGGCGACGATCAACACCACGTTCCAAGGCAATGCGCAGGCCTTCCAGGATTCGCTGTCGACAGTGCCGCTGCTGATCCTCGCTGCGCTGGTCGTCGTCTATCTGATCCTCGGCGTGCTGTATGAGAGCTACGTCCATCCGATCACGATCCTCTCGACGCTGCCGTCCGCCGGCGTCGGCGCGCTCCTGATGCTAATGCTGTTCCACTTCGACTTCAGCTTGATCGCGCTGATCGGCATCATCCTGCTCATCGGCATCGTGAAGAAGAACGGCATCATGATGATCGACTTCGCCATCGCGGCCGAGCGCGATCAGGGTCTGTCGCCGCTGGACGCCATCCGGCGCGCCGCGGTGTTGCGCTTCCGCCCGATCATGATGACGACAATGGCCGCGATGCTTGGCGGTGTGCCGCTGATGCTCGGCACCGGTACCGGTTCGGAAATTCGCCAGCCGCTCGGCTATGCGATGGTCGGTGGCCTGCTGGTGAGTCAGATGCTCACCTTGTTCACGACGCCGGTCGTCTATCTCTATCTCGACCGTCTGTCGGCAAGGCTGACACGGCGCAAGCCGCACGCCGCTCACGCCGACAAAGACGGACTGGCGCAGCCAGCCGAATAACGGCCTCCTCTCGCATCCGCGAAGTTGCCCACGCAGCCACCAGGACGCGTGCGTCCCACGGAGCGACGGGGCTTTACATCATGGAATACATTAGCGGATGATGTGTTCGGATCCTCGAGACCCCATTGAGCCCGCTCGGGAGCGATCGACGCATTAGACTGAATTCAGCGCCTAAAAAGTGACCAAAAAGGTCACTCAAAAAATCAGCCCCATCGAGGGCGACACAGGGAGGAATACGATGTCTCGCAAATTCTCGCGGCGTAAATTCGTGGCCGGAGCCGCGGCAGGCGCCGCACTGGCGACTTTCAAGTTCCCGTCACCGGCCCTCGCGCAATCGGCACCCTTCAAGCTCGGCCTGCTCACCGTCAAGACCGGCCCGCTCGCGCAGGGCGGCATCCAGATGGAACAGGGCGTCATCACCTATCTGAAGGAAAAGAACTACACCTTCGCCGGCCGCAAGGTCGAACTCGTCACCGCCGACACCGGCGGCAATCCGGCCGGCACCAAGACCAAGGCGCAGGAACTCGTCGAGCGTGAGAAGGTCGACACCATCGTCGGACCGCTCGCCGCCTTCGAACTGCTGGCGATCACCGACTACATCGCCGAGCAGAAAACGCCGATGCTCAGCCTCGCCGGTGCCGAGGACATGACGCAGCGCCGTCCGAATCCGTACTTCCTGCGGCCATCGGCGACGTCGTCGCAAGCCATGCACCCGATGGCGGATTTCGCGGCGAAAGAACTGAAGCTGAAGAAGATCGTCACGATTTCTGAGGACTTCGCCTTTGGACATGAACAGATGGGCGGCTTCCAGCAGACTTTCGAGGAAGCCGGCGGCAAGATCGTCAACAAGATCTGGCCGCCGCTGGTGACGCCGGACTACACGCCCTTCGTCGCCCAGATCGGCGATTGCGATGGCGTCTGCCAAGGCTTTGCCGGCTCGAATCCGCTGCGCTTCCTCAAGACCTACGCCGCGGCCGGCCTGAAATTCCCGGTCGTGACCGGCGAAACCGGCGGCGATGACGCGCTGATGCGGTCGTTCGGCGACGAAGCCATCGGCATGTATTCTTCTTGCCCCTACACGCTCGATTTCGAAAACGACAGCAACAAGCGCTTTGTCGCGGCGATGCAGAAGGATTACGGCGTCGACCCCGGCTTCTATGCCTCCGGCCTTTACGTGGCCGCGCAAACCGTCGCCGCCGGCCTGGAGAAGACCAACGGCAAATCCGACGACAAGGACGCGTTCATGAAGGCGCTGCGTTCGGTCGAACTCAAGGACACGCCGCGCGGCCCGATCAAGTACGACCATCTCGGCAACGTGATCGGCAACTTCTTTATCCGCCGCATCGACAAGGTGAACGGCAAGTTCGTCAACAAGACGGTCAAGACCTACGAGAACATCAGCCAGTTCTGGACCTACGACGAAAAGAAGTTCCTCAGCGCGCCGGTCTACTCGCGCAATTACCCGCCTGTGAAATCGTAAACGACCGCCACACCGCGGGCGCCCTCCGGCGTCCGCGGTTCTTTTTTGCGTAACCGCGGGACGACGGCGTAATGACTTTCTGGCTGGTGCTGACAGTCAACAGCATAACCTTCGGCGGCTTGCTGTTTCTGCTGTCGGCGGGCTTCTCGCTCATCTTCGGGCTGATGCGCATTCCGAACCTGACGCATGGTTCGCTGTTCATGCTCGGCGCCTATATCGGCGCGACCTTTGTCGTCGGCCTGCTCGGCTTCAAACTCAATTTCTGGCTCGCCGCCATTCTCGCCACACTGGCGGTCGCGGCGATGGGCGCGCTTGCGGAGCGGCTGCTGCTGCGCCGCCTGCCCGGTGATCAACTGGCACAAGTGCTAGTGACGCTCGGCCTGTCGTTCATGGCCGCCGACTTCTGCCTGATGATGTGGGGCGGCGATCCATTGAACGTGACGACGCCGGAAGGCCTCGGCGGCTTCGTCCGCGTCGGCGGCATCGGCTTCCCGGCCTATCGCCTGGCGATCATTGTCGTCGCCTGCATCGTCGCCGTCGGCCTGTGGCTGCTGCTGGAGCGCACGCGGCTCGGCGCCATGATCCGCGCCGGCGTCGACGATCCCGACATGGCGCGCGTCGTCGGCATTCGCGTGTCGCAGCTTTTCACCATCGTCTTCGCGCTCGGCGCGGGATTGGCCGCCTTCGCCGGCATCATCGGCGGGCCGATCTTGTCGGTCTATCCGGGCCTGGATCAGGACATGCTGCCGTTGGCGTTGGTCGTCGTCATCCTGGGCGGTACCGGTAGCCTGCTCGGTTCCTTCGTCGGCAGCATCATCGTCGGCTTCATCTATAATTTCGGCCAGGCGCTGCTGCCGGAACTGGCCTATTTCGTCCTCTTCATGCCGATGCTGCTGGTGCTGCTGCTGCGCCCGCAGGGCTTGTTCGGAAGGCATCTGCCATGACGAACAGCCTGATCAACGGCCGCAGCTTCTTCGTCGTTATCGCCATCGGCGCGTTGCTGACGCTGCCGTTCTGGATGAGCGGCATCTATTACGTCAACGTCGCCAGCCAGATCCTGTTCTACGCCGTCTTCGCTCTCGGCCTGAACGTGCTGGTCGGTTATGCCGGCCTCACCTCGCTCGGCCATGCCGCCCTGTTCGGCGTCGCCTCTTACGCCACCGCCTACATGTTGCAGCTCGGCTACGGCCACGTCGAGTCGATCCTTGTGGCCCTGCTGGTCGGCGTCGCCTCGATGGCGGTCTACGCGGTGCTGTCGCTGCGCTCGACGGGCATTGGCTTCATCATGATCACGCTGGCGCTCGGCGAAATCCTGTGGGGGCTGGCTTATCGCTGGATCAGCCTCACCGGCGGCGACAACGGCATCAATGTGCCGAAGCGCCCGGCGCCGCTCGGCTTCGCCATGTCGAACGCAACCAATTTCTATTACGTGACCCTGATCGTCTTCCTGCTGGCGATCATCGTCATGGCGATTTTCGTCAACTCGCCGTTCGGCGCGGCGCTGCGCGGCACGCGCGACCAGCCGCGGCGCATGAACGCGCTCGGCTATCACGTCTGGGCCATCCGCTTTTACGCTTGCTTGTTTTCCGGCCTGCTCACTGCCGTGTCCGGCATCCTGTTCGTCTACTACACCCAATTCATCAGCCCGCAGACCTTGGCGCTGACATCCTCAGCGGAAGTGCTGCTGATGGTCATCGCCGGCGGCCCCGGCACCCTGCTCGGCCCAATCGTCGGCGCCGGATTGGTCGTCATCGTCAAGAACGTGGTGTCCGGTTACATCGAGCGCTGGAATTTCCTGCTCGGCGCCATCTTCGTCGCCATCGTCATCCTGATGCCGGACGGGCTCGTTCCCGGCACAGCGCGGCTGTGGCGGCGCGCCACGCGCAAGCGCGCTTCAACACCGGCAAAGACGGAGGCCGCGTCATGAGCGCGCTTGTCGTCAAGGACGTGAGCAAGGCGTTCGGCGGCCTCAAGGTGACGCGCAACGTCAACCTCAACATCGAGCCCGGCGAGCGCCGCCTCATCATCGGCCCCAACGGCGCCGGCAAGACGACCTTGTTCAACCTCATCACCGGCGAACTGACGCCCGACAGCGGCTCGGTCAGCTTGATGGGCACGGACATCACCAAGACGCCCAGCCGCGAGCGGCCGCATCTCGGCATGGCGCGTACCTACCAGATCATCACTCTGTTCGCCCGCGACACCATCATCCACAACGTGTCGCTGGCGCTGCTCGGGCTGTCGCCGGCGCGCTGGAATCCCATCATCAACATCCGGCATCAGGGCCACCTGATCGAACACGCCCGCGCCGCGCTGGCCCGCGTCGGTCTTGCCGACATCGCCGAGCGGCCTTTGGCGCAAACCTCCTATGGCGAGCGCCGCCGCGTCGAGATCGCCATGGCGCTGGCGCAGAACCCTAAGGTGCTGCTGCTCGACGAGCCCTTCGCCGGCCTCTCCATCGACGAACGCCGCGACGTTCACAAATGCCTGATGGCGATCCCGCGCGACGTCACCATGGTCATGATCGAGCACAATATGGACGTGGCGCTGGAATTCGCCGAACGCATCACGCTGCTGCACTTTGGCGAGGTCATCGTCGAAGGCAACCGCGCCGAGGTCGTCGACAATCCGCGCACGCGGGAGGTCTATCTTGGCCATTAACGCGCTCAGCCTGGAACACGTCGACGCCTATTACGGCGACAGCCATGTGCTGGCGGAGGTGTCGTTCGCACTCGGCGAGGCCCGCATGCTCGGCCTGCTCGGCCGTAACGGCGCAGGCAAATCGACCTGCATGAACGTCGCCATGGGCCTGCTGTCGCCGCGCCGCGGCCAGATCCATGTCTTCGGCAAGCCGGTCGGCGGCCTGTCGCCGGAGTTGATCGCCGCCTCCGGCGTGGCGCTGGTGCCGCAGGGCCGCCGCATCTTCAAAAGCCTGACCGTACGCGAGAACCTGATCGTCGCCGCCCGCAAACCGGAAAACGGCGTCAGCAAGCACGCGCCGTGGACGGAAGAAACGGTGTTCGGCATCTTCCCGCGCCTCAAGGAGCGCAGTAGTCAGATTGCCGCGCATCTGTCGGGCGGCGAGCAGCAGATGCTGGCTATCGGCCGCGCGCTGATGGGCAATCCACGCGTGCTGCTGATGGACGAGCCGTCCGAGGGGCTGGCGCCGCAGATCGTCGGCGAGGTCATGGCCACCATCCGCAAGCTCAAGGAGAGCGGCCTGTCGATCGTGCTGGTCGAGCAGAACCCGAAACTGGTGTTCGACGTCGCCGACGACATCGTCATTCTCAACAGCGGCCACGTCGCTGTGGTGTCGACGCCCGCCGGGCTTGAGAAGGACGGCGTGGACTTGCGGCAGCATTTGGGAGTGTTTTAACCCAACTTTCATGCCCGCGAAGGCGGGCATCCAGCACTTGGGGCACCTGCATTGAAATTCGAAAGTTCACGGGTTACTGGATCGTCCGCCTTCGCGGACGATGACAACGGAGCAAGACATGGCGATGTGGAATAAATACGCGGACACCGCGGCGCGCAAACACGGCAAGCCGGGCCGCGAGCAGCGTCCGAAATCGACGACCATCGACGCGCACACGCACGTCGCCGTGCCGCGGGCCGCCGAATTCATCAAGCCGCATCTCGATCTCTCGACCATTCCATTGGCGCACCATTCGTCGCCGGAGATGCGAGAGCTGAACGCCAAGCAGGAAAGCGATATCGGCTCGCGCATCCGCGGCAATTACGACGAACGCTTTGCCGACATGGACAAGATGGGCGTCGACATGCAGCTCGTCATGCCGCCGCCGCCGCAGCTCTATCACACGGTCGCGCTCGAATATGCCGTGCCGGCCGCCCGCATGATCAATGACGGCGTCGCCGAGTTCGTCTCCAAGCATCCCGACCGCTTCATCCCGACCGGCACCGTGCCGATGCAGGACGGCAACGAGGCCGCCAAAGAACTCGAATACGTCATGAAGACGCTGAAGTTCAAAGGCGTCGAAATCCTCACCAATGTCCACGGCAAGGAATTGTCGGATCCGTCCTTCGCCCCGTTCTGGAAGAAGGCGGAAGAACTCGGCGCGCTGGTCATCATCCACCCCAACGGCTTCACCGAAGGCAAGCGCCTGTCGCGGTTCTACTTCAACAACATCATCGGCAATCCGTTCGAGACCACGCTGGCTTTGCACTATCTGATCTTCGACGGCGTGCTGGAACGCCATCCTAAGCTCAAGATTTTTGCCATGCATGGCGGCGGCTATCTCGGCGCCTATTCGGGCCGTATCGATCACGCCTGGGGCGCGCGCTCGGATTGCAATGCCGGCCTGCCGAAGCCGCCGACCAGCTACCTCAAGCAGATCTATTTCGACACCGTCGTATTCACCCCGCACCAGCTCGATGCGCTGGTCGGCACCATGGGCCTCGATCACGTCATCATGGGCACGGACTACCCGTTCGACATGCTCGAGCACGATCCGATCGGCCACATCAATTCGGTCGAACGCTTCGACGACTCGACCCGCGCGGCTTTGGCCGGCGGCAACGCCAAGAAGATGCTCGGCATGTAGCTGGTCATTCCGGGGCGCGAGTGAAACTCGCGAACCCGGAATCCAGAACCACAAGATAGATTTTCAAATTGGCTCTGGATTCCGGGTCCGGCCCTGCGGGCCGTCCCGGAATGACAGCTAAGCGTAAAGAAAATCCAGCGTCGCCGTTTCGACGATCACCGCACTGTCCGTGCTGTGCAGACCGGCGCGGGTTTGCTCTTCCTGCGTCTGGCTGGCCTGAAGATAAGCGCCCAGGTGTCGCGCCCATTCGATGATGCGATGGTTCTCCGGCAGCCGCGCCGCCTCGAAGCGCTTGAGCGCCTTCGCCACATCGGGCTCCGCCTGCAACGCCTCGACCAGCGCGGCGGCATCATCCGACGCTTTCGACACGCCGGCGCCGACATGCGGCCGCGCGACAAAGGCCGCATCGCCGATGATCGCCACACGCCCGAACGCCATTTGCGCACTCGCCAGATCGTAGATCGGTTGCAGGATCGGCTCTTCGATCAGTTTGACGACGGCGCGGAATTGCGGCGCCAGCGAACGCTCCGCGGCTTCGTGGATTTCAGCCTTGGCAGCGCCGCTGATCAGCGGCGGCGGAATCGAAATCTCGTGCGTCTTGCCCGTGTCGTCCGTCAGAAGCCATTGCAGCTTGGTCTTCTCGTCTGCGGGCCGATACCAGATGACGTTGTAGCGGCGGTGGCCGGGGCGCAGATCGTTGTCGGGCCCGGCCACCGGGTAGCCGAGAAACTGTTCGCCGGCCGGCAGGCCGAAACACATGCCTTCGATCAAGGTGTCACGCACGCCGCGCGGAATGTCGGCTTCGGACAGCAAGGCACGCCACGCCGTGTAGCCGGCATAGAGCGGCGCAACGTCGGGCGCGAATTGCTGACGCACTGTGGAACGGATGCCGTCGGCCCCGACCAGCAGATCGGCATCGACGCTTTCGCCATCGGAAAAATGCGCCGTGACCGTGTCGGCCGTCTGCGTCGCCTTCGAAAGTCCACGGCCGCGGTGATAGTGCTCGGCCGGAAAGGCATCGCGCAGCAGGCGATAGACGCGCTCCCACGCCGTGAGAATCTGCGGACATTCGGTTTCTTCGGTCAGGCGGCCGTCACGGTCGAAAATCTTGCGTTTGGAGACTTCGACGCCGAGGCCATCGGTGGCGAGGCCCAGACCGCGCAGCCGGCCGATCAATTCCTGCTGCGCCACGATACCGGCGCCGCGCCCGGACAATTCGGTGGCGAGCCGCTCATAGATATCGACCGTCCAGCCGGCCCGCCGCAGCTGCAGCGCGCTGAGAAGGCCGCTCATCGAGCCGCCGATGATGACGGCGCGCTGTTCCTTACGTCCCGGCAATTGACCTACCTCAAGCTTCCCGTTTTGGGTCTTTTGCTATATATGACGGCAAATTGGAATGGAGGAATTCCCATGGCGATGAGCATGCTCGACAAGTCCGCCGAGAAAAAAGACACCTCGGCCTGGTCGCCCGAGCTTCAGGCGGAGTTCGCCCGCGAATCCAAGAATCCGAACCCCTGCGTCGGTTCGACGCTCTTGTCGGAGAACGAACGCAGCCGCGTCTGGATCATCCGCCTCGCCCCCGGCGAGCGCATCGGGTTCCACCGCCATGTGCTCGATTATTTCTGGACCTCGGTGTCCGGCGGCAAAGGCCGTCAGCACGTCCATGACGGCACCACCGTCGAATACACCTATGTGCCGGGCGAGACCCGCCACGAGACCTACGGCAAAGACGAGTTCAAGGTGCACGATCTGGAAAACCTCGGCGACAAGGAAATGGTTTTCATGACCGTCGAGTTCAAAGACAGCGCCAACAAGCCGATGACGCTGCCCGAAGGCGTGCGTCCGCAAGCCGCCGCGGCCTGATCGGCGACATTTGCTTCGATAAAACGCCCGCCATCCGGGTCACCGGTGGCGGGTGTTTTGCTGTCCGGCGCACGTCCCACAAGGGTGGGCCAGTCGCGTTGCACCCATCCGTTGGCGCTATCGTCCAAATGGCTGTTCACTTGCCCGATCAACAGGCTAGCCAAGCCCTCGGGCTTCCTGCAAACTAAGTCCTCAAGCCCGAGCATACGGGCGGCACCAGAAACGAAACGACACTCAGTGGGGAAACGGACCGGGACGTTCGACCATCAGGTTTAAAACCTGCAGATCGCGGCAAAGACGCATGCGCCGCCCGGCGCCGCGCGCCCGGTCTGAGTTCTTCGAATGATCCGGTTGAGAGCGGTATGGATATTTCCTGGGATCTGTTTCTGAACGCGATCGCGGCGGGCCTTCTGCTCGGCACGTTCTATGCCGCCGTCACGGCCGGCATTTCGATTTCGTTCGGCATGCTCGATATCGTCAATATCGCGCATCCGGCCTTCGTCATTCTCGGCTCCTATATCGCCTACTACTTCAACATCCATTTCGGCGTCGACCCAATCCTGGTCAGCATCATCGCGCTGCCGGTGTTCTATCTGCTCGGCGCGTCGATCTATCAGGTCTACTACCTGTCGTTTGAAAAGCGCGGCCAGGAAGCGCTGCGCGGCCTTGCCTTCTTCTTCGGCCTGCTGTTCGTCACCGAAGTGGCGCTCATTCTGGTGTTCGGCGTCGACTACCGATACGTCGAGGCCGCCTATATCGGCCCCACCCTTCATCTCGGCTTTGTCGATTTCCCGCTACGCATGCTGGTGCCGTGCTTCGCCGCGCTGGCGCTGTTCGCCGCGCTGCAGGTATTCGTCACGCGCACCTTTATTGGCCGCGCCATCATGGCCGTATCGCAGGATCAACTGGCGCTGCAACTGATGGCGATCGACCCGATCAAGATCAAACGTATCGCCTTCGGCCTGTCGATCGCGACCGCCGCCACCGCCGGCGCGCTGCTGATCATCATTCAGCCGGTCGAGCCTTCGGTCGGCCGTGAATATATCGGCCGCATCTTCGCCATCTGCGTCCTCGGCGGGCTCGGCAGTATGCCCGGCACTTTGGTCGCCGCGCTCATTCTCGGCGTTGTCGAAAGCCTGACTGCCACCTTCTACGGCCCGTCCTGGGCGCCCGCCGTGTCCTTCGGCTTCCTGTTACTGACGCTGGCGTTCCGCCCCGCCGGCCTGTTCGGACGGTGACCGCTGTGACCACCGCAAAATTCTCCCTTATCACCACCGCCGTCGCAGCCGCCATCATGCTGATCGCGCACTTTATCGGCGTCGACTATTTGTATTTCGCCAGCTACACGATCCTGCAATTCGTGGTGCTGGCGACGGCCTGGAACATCCTCGGCGGCTATTGCGGCTACGTGAATTTCGGCTCGGCCGCGTTCTTCGCCATGGGCGCCTACGCCTCCGTGTTCATGCACAAATTTTATCCGGTGCCGATTCCGCTGTTGATTGTCATCGGCGCGCTGGTGTCCGGCATCGCCGGCCTCGGCATGGGCTACCTGACGCTGCGGCTGCGCGGCGCGTTCTTCGCCATCGCCACCCTGGCGCTGGCGGTGGTGCTGCAAACCTTGATCGTCAACTGGGATTTCGTCGGCGGCGCGCGCGGGGCCTATGTCATTCGCCCGCAGACCGTGCCGATCATCGGCAGCTATGTGCAATATCTGTTTCTGATCATGATCGGACTGGCCGTCATCGCCATCACGACCGCGCGGACGATTGAAAACTCGCGGCTCGGCTACGGCTTCGCCACCATCCGCGACGACGAACTCGCGGCCGAAGCCTGCGGCGTCCCGACGCTGCGGCTGAAGCTGATCGCCACCACCATTTCCGGCGCGCTGATGGGCATGGCCGGCGCGCCCTTCCCGTACTACATCGGTTACCTCGAACCGGCGTCGGCGTTCGGGCTGTCCTATGCGGTGAACGCCATCGCGATGCCGATGATCGGCGGGACGACGAGTTGGATCGGGCCGCTGGTCGGCGCGCTGCTGCTCGGAATCATCCAGCAGGTCGCGACCGTCACCATTTCCTCGGCGGTCAACCTGCTGATCGTCGGCTTCCTGCTGATCGGCTTCGTCATCATGGCCCCCGGCGGCGCGACCGGGCTGATGCGCGACTTCCTGCGCGCCGCCGCGCCGGACCGGATCGACACGGCCGCGATCGGCGTCATCGTGACAGCGATTTACTGCTTCCTGGTCGGATTGCTCGGCGTGGTGTTCGGCCTCGCCGGCGTCGCGGCCGTGACAGGGCCGATGCTGGTCGGCATCGGCGTCTTCGGCCTCGCCGTGTCGGTTGCTTT
>CAIYTE010000023.1 GCA_903929045.1 uncultured Hyphomicrobiales bacterium | reverse complement strand
GGCATCCGCCTCGGGCAGCGGCTCGATTTCCTCTTCGGTCTTCTCGGCGACCGTGAGCAGCTCCGACGGCTCGCATGCAACCCGCTCGGCGATGCGTTCCTCGACAGACGTCAAGGTCTGCGCGGATTGCGCGACGGCGCCTTCAGTGCGTACGCGCTCCTCGCGGGTATCACGCAGTTCGCCGTCGACCTTCTTGAGCGTGGCGGCAGCTTCGTTAAGCGCAAATTCAGCAGCGGCAAGCTCATCGGCGCGTTCACGCCGCTCGACCTCGGCTTCGTCGATCTTGTCGCCCAAGGCATGGCGCTCAGCCATGATCTCGGCCGGACGGGCAACCAGGCGCGTGCGTTCCTCGTCGGCTTCGATACGGCGGCCATCGAGTTCTTCAAGCTGACTTTGCGCATTGGTGGCGCGTTCCTGCCAACCCTGACGTTCGGTAGCGATCTCGTTCAGGCGCTCGCGGCGAACCTGGGCCTGACGCAGCAACTCATCGAGTGTGCGCGAGGCTTCGCTCTCGCGGCTCCGGGCGGCGCCCAGCAACTCGCGGGCATTGTCGGCTTCGGCACGCTTTGCCTGAAGATTGGATTCGTCGTCGGGACCGGGTTGTGCTGCTTCTGCTGCGGCAACTGCTTCGTCACGATCGGAAGTGATCTGGGCGATCTGTGCCCGCACGGTATCGAGTTTGACGGCGAGCTCAGCTGCTTTCTGTGCAAGCCGCGTGTGTTCCTCGCGGGTGCCGCGTTCTTCGCTGTCGAGGCGGCGCAGCGCTTCGCGTGCGCTTTGCACGACAGCTGTCGCCGCCTGCTGACGATCACGACCGGCATCGCGAATCTGATGCGTTGTGTTGGTTGCTGCCTGCTGGCGATCTCGACCAGCGTCGCGCACCTGACGCGTATTGTCGGCGGCAGCCTGATTTTGATCGCGTGCAGAATCTTGCGCGGCGCGGACGGCCTCGATTGCGGCTTGCTGTGCCTGACGAGCGGAATCGCGCGTAGCGCGCAGGTCGGCAGTCGTTGATTCGGCGGCTGCAATGAGTGGCTGCAATGCCTCGCGGCGACTGCGCTGGGCAAGGCGAACTGCCGCGGCAGTCGATGCCCCGGCATTGACGGTGTAGCCGTCCCAGCGCCACACCGCGCCATCCTTCGAGACGATGCGCTGGCCGAGGCGCAACTGCGCCAAAGCTTGCGTGCCTTCGTATGCATTCTCGACCACGCCGATCTGGGACAGACGGCGGATCAATGCTGCCGGTGCACGCACGAAATCGGACAATGGACGGATGCCTTCCGGCAACGGCGTCGATGGCATCAGCGGTGGCAGCGTGCGCCAGTGAATGGGTGCTGCTTCATCGGCTGGTGCGGTGAGATCGTCACCAAGCGCAATGCCGAGCGCGGCTTCATAACCGGGTGCAACTGTTACGGCGTCGATCAACGGTGGCCAGGATTCGCCTTCGGAAAGGGTAAGAAGTTCTTTCAGGGCGGCGTCTTCGGCGGCGAGCTTGGCGAGCGTGGCCTCTGCAGCTTGAACGTCGTCGCTGCGTTGACTGACCTCTGCTTCGGCCTCTTCGCGGCTGGCTTCAGCGGCAGCGACGTCGGTGCGTCCCTTTTCGGAGATGGCTTGGGCCTCGGCTTCGGCGGCGGC
>CAIYTE010000022.1 GCA_903929045.1 uncultured Hyphomicrobiales bacterium | reverse complement strand
GGCAGTCGGGCTGCCGATCGACCTGCTCGTGGTGCGCCGCGATAACTTCAATCCGGAGGTCAATTACCGCATCGAGCCGGGCGAACCCTACTTCCAGGACCTGCGGGAGCGCTGGTCGACCGCCTTGCGCGCCGCCCACATCGCCATCCCGCGGCCGCCGTATCGTACGCCCGGCTGAAGCTTATTTTCAGTAATATGTTGATTTTTCAATAGCTTGTATAGATTTCGGTCGGCTTCTCCTAAGCTTACGCTTTTACCACCGGTTAACAGCAACCTTTGATTTACCCCGTCTTTCGACAACCAGCCCGCCGTGCGGCGGAAGCGAAAGCGAATAGCAAGCTTTCTCCGCTAGTTTACCGGCAAAAGCGCAACGGAAACGAAGCTTTAGGGGAAGGCTCCTTTGCCGGCAGACGTTCGGACGACCCGCAGCCGCGAGGATCGGCAGTACACCAGTTGGGACCGCGCTCGCCTGAGCGTTGTGGTCCCGATCGGCGTTATCGTGGCTGTCGCCATCGTTTGCATCGTCGTCGCCGTGTTGTCGTCGGCCCAGCGCGCCGATGAAGTTGCGGTCGATCACGAAACGCAGCTGTTCTCCACCGCGCTGACCAATTTCGGCACCAACGTTTTGCGCGAAGTCGAAAGCGTCGCCAATTCCGAAGGCGCCATCCGCAATATCCGCACCAAGTTCGACGCCGCGTGGACCAACGAGCGCATCGGCAACTGGCTCGAGACCTTCTTTCAGCACGATTATGTCGTCGTGTTCGACGGCCAGAACCGCCCGATCTATTCGATGATCGGCCGTAGCTCTCCGCCGTCGCGGTGGTTCGACTCCGCGCCCGCCGACCTCACGCCCATTCTCAGCTACATGCGTGGCGGCGGCGACGATCTGCCGAACGCCATCCGCCTCACCCGCATCCCCGGCCCCGATGGCGCCGCGCATCCGCAAGCCGTCGTCGTACGCCGCCTGCTCGGCAGGCCTGCCGTGATTGCCGCTGTCGCCGTCGGCACCATCGACACTGTGTCGGAGCAGCCGGAAAGCATCGCGCCGGTGGTGATGTCGGTGAAGTTCATCGACAATGAGGTGCTGTCCGGCATCGCCTTGCAACTGCGCTTGATGAACCTGCGAAAATTCGAGGACGGCGACGCGCCGAACGGCGACTTCACCTATCAGCTCAACGGTCCCACCGGCGAGAAGATCGCGCGCTTTGCCTGGACGCCGAAACAGCCGGGCGCCGAGATCGTCCACAGCGTCATTCCGTTCATCGCCGTCGCACTCGCCGGCTTTGCGCTGCTCGCGGCTTTCGTGCTGCGCTACATGCGCCGCACCGCGGTGGCGATCGCCGCCGGTGAAACGCGCCTGCGGCACTTGGCCATGCACGATCCTTTGTGCGGTCTGCCCAACCGTATTTTCTTCGGCGAGCGGCTTGAGGCCGTGATCGAGGAAGTGCGCAACGGCTCCTCGCCGGCGGCGGTGCTCTATATCGACCTTGACCACTTCAAGGACGTCAACGACACGCTCGGCCACCCGGTCGGCGACGAATTGATCCGCAACGTCACCTTGCGCCTGTCGCGCACTTTGCGCGGCGGCGACTTGGTGGCGCGCCTCGGCGGCGACGAATTCGCCGTCATCTCGTCAGTTGGCAACGATACCAACAAGATGATGGCACTGGCCGGCCGCATCATCGCGGCGATCTGCGCGCCCTATTCCATCGGCGGTCAGAACATCATCATCGGCGCTTCGATCGGTATCGCGGTCATCGGCCGCAATTGCGCCGGCGCCGCCGACATCATGCGTTACGCCGACATGGCGCTCTACCGCGCCAAGAACGAAGGCCGCAACCGCGCCTGCCTTTACGACGCGGCGATGGACGCCGATCTGTCGAACCGCAAGCTGCTTGAAGCCGACCTGCGCGAAGCCATCGAGACCGACAAGCTGCGCCTGATGTATCAGCCCATCGTCAACAAGAGCGGCGACGCCATGGTCGGCGTCGAAGCCTTGTGCCGCTGGACCCATCCGACCCGCGGCGAAATTCCGCCGCTCGAATTCATTGCCGCCGCCGAACATTCCGGCCTGATCATCGAGCTCGGTGCCTGGGTGCTGCGCCGCGCCTGCCTCGACGGCATGGCCTGGCCGGGACTGACCGTCGCCGTCAACGTCTCGCCGCTGCAGTTCCGCCGTACCGATTTCGCCGACGTCGTCGAACGCACCTTGGCCGAGACCCGCTTCGATCCGGAACGGCTTGAACTCGAACTCACCGAAAGCGTGCTGCTCGGCAATGTCGATACGGCGGAAGCCGGCATGCTGCGCCTCAAGGCGCTCGGCGTGCGGCTGGCGCTGGACGATTTCGGCACCGGCTATTCGAGCCTGCTGTATCTGCGCCGCTTCCCGTTCGACAAGCTCAAGATCGACCGCAGCTTTGTGATGTCGATCGAGAAGGCCGCAGACGCCGCCGCCATCGTGCACGCGGTCGTCAGCCTCGGCCGCGGCCTCGGCATGAAGGTCACCGCCGAAGGCGTCGAGACCGCCGATCAACAGCTGTTCCTGCGCGCCGCCGGCGTACATTTCATGCAGGGCTACCGTTTCGGCAAGGCCATGCCGGCCGCCGAGATCACCGCGCGGCTGTTGTCGAAAGAACCGGTCACGCCGATCGACGTCGCGCTGGCGGGCTAAGCGCGGCGGCCCGTTCTTTTTTACAATTTGGATATTGCCTGCGCCCTATCTTGGTGGCGTAGAATACCCGTATTGATTGTAGCGATGACCGCCCTTTGGCAAATTTCAGAAAAATAAGCCGTCTGCCATAGGAATTTACAACCTGAGAGGGTGACAACATCGGCCGGGCCTCGCGGCCATCACGCATCGGAAAGGTTAGACCGCCATGGCCAAACCGCCTTGCGACTTCAAGATCAAACGCACCGTCCAGCCGAACGGAAACATTCAATTCGCGACCGATCCCGACTTCGCCGAATGCAGTGTCCATATCGCGATAAACGGCCTGGCCGTCGGGCCGCAGATGGGACACGACGTCGGCGACTATCACATCGTGCAGGCCGCCCATAGCAGCGTCATGGTCACGCCGCTCAAGCCCGACCCGCAAGGCGAGGTCGTGTTCGAGGTCGAGTGCGCCCATTGCGGTCCGACCCTGATGCTCTACGGCAAGCGGCCGCCTGACGCTTTCAAGCTATCGACGTTGCTCACCATCCTGCTTTTTCCGCTGTTGCTGGCCGCCTGGGCTCTTTGGATGATCTGGGATCAGATCGTCGAGTGGTGGCGAGCGTTGCGCGCGCTGTTCTAGTCCAGCGTCGCGGTGGCGATCTAAGCCGTCATCCGGTTCCAGGCGTCGAGGCCGGCGATCTTGTAGGCCTCGGCAAGCGTCGGGTAGTTGAACGTATTCTCGATGAAATAATCGATGGTGCCTTTGAGATTGAGCACCGCCTGGCCGATATGGATCAACTCGGTCGCGCCTTCGCCGACGATGTGAACGCCGAGCAGGCGGCGTGTCTTGGTCGAGAAGATCATCTTCATCATGCCGGTGCTCAGGCCCATGATGTGGCCGCGTGAGGTCTCGCGAAAGCGCGCGACACCGCACTCATACGGAATCTCGCGGCGGCGCACTTCCTCTTCGCTCATGCCGACGGTCGAAATCTCCGGCACCGAGTAGATGCCGTAGGGAAAGAACTCCGGCGGCCGGTGCGGCGCCATCTCGAAAGCGTGGCAGGCGGCGACACGGCCCTGCTCCATCGACGTCGATGCCAGACTCGGAAAGCCGATGACGTCGCCGGCGGCATAGATATGCGGCACGTTGGTCTGCATCGTCTTCGGATCGACCTTGATGCGGCCGCGATTGTCGACGGCGATGCCGGCGGCGGCGAGATTGAGGTCGTCGATGGCGCCGACGCGCCCGGCGGCGAACAGCAGCATCTCGGTGGTGATGCTGCGGCCATTGGCGAGCCTGGTCGTCACCTTGCCATCGTCGCCCACTTCGATCGAGGTCAACGGCGTGCCGAGCCGTAGCGAGATGTTGCGGTCACGCAGATCATGCACGAACTCCTCGATCAATTCGCGATCTATGAAATCGAGAAAGGTCGGCCGCGGCTCGACAAGCGTCACCGCCACATCCAGCGCGTTGAAGATGGTCGCGTATTCGACACCGATGACGCCGGCGCCGACGACGGTCAGGCTGCGCGGCAGTTTCGGCAATTCGACGATCTCGTCACTGTCGAACACCGTCTTCTTGTTGAACGGCACATAGTCGGGCCGGAACGGCCGCGTGCCGACGGCGATCAGCACATGCGCCGCCTTGTAGGTGTGACAGTCGCCGTTCTCATCGGTGACCTCGACTTCGTTCGGCGACACAAAGCGGCCTTCGCCATGCGTGGTCTTCACCGCATTGCGGCTGAACTGGTGCTCCAGAACCTCGACCTCGTGGTCGAGCGTCTTGCGCAACCGCGCCAGCAGGTCGGTGGCGCCGATTTCCTGCTTCACCCGGTACGACCGGCCGTAAAAGCCGCGCTCGCGCCAGCCGGACAAATTGAGCACCGTCTCGCGCATGGTCTTGGACGGGATGGTGCCGGTATGGACCGACACCCCGCCGACGCGGCGGCCCTTTTCGACCACCAGCACCGACCGGCCAATTTTCGCGGACTGAATGGCGGCGCGGCGCCCGGACGGCCCGCTGCCAATGACGATCATGTCGTAGTCGTGCATCTACCGGCTCTTGCCCTCGTTAGCCCGCAGAATCGGGCTACGCCCCGGCACCATATTCACGCAACATGACGATCCGATCAGCCTCCGGGGCCGCGTCCCACAGGCAAATTCCGGGCCGGGATGCGGTGATGGCCTACCGGCGCTTTTGTGATATGGCCTCTGGCAACAATAAAACGCGTAATGAAATTGGGGAGTGAGCCGATGACGACCGCTGCGAAGATTGCCCTGGTGACCGGTGCTGGAACGGGTGTGGGCCGGGCCGTGGCCCTGGCGCTGGCCAAGGCCGGCTACAGCCTGGTACTGGCCGGACGTCGCAAGGAGATGCTCGACAAAGTCGCCGGCGAGATCAACGCCATCGGCGCGCAGGCGCTCGCCGTCCCCACCGACGTGTCGAAGCGCGAGTCGATCCAGGCGCTGTTCGCCACCATCAAGTCGACCTTCGGCCGTCTCGACGTGCTGTTCAACAATGCCGGCATCGGCGCACCAGCGGTGCCGCTCGAGGACCTGCCGTTCGAGACCTGGCAGAACGTGGTCGCCACCAACCTCACCGGCATCTTCCTGTGCACGCAGGAAGCCATCAAGATCATGAAGGACCAGAACCCGCGCGGCGGCCGCATCATCAACAACGGCTCGATCTCGGCTCATACGCCGCGGCCGTTCTCGGTCGCCTATACCTCGACCAAGCACGCCATCACGGGCCTGACCAAGTCGACCTCGCTCGACACCCGCGCCTACAACATCTGCTGCGGCCAGATCGACATCGGCAACGCCGCGACGCCGCTCACCGACCGCATGGTGCAGGGCGAAGGCGTGCTGCAGTCCGACCTCACCAAGAAGATCGAACCGCGCATGGATGCCGATCACGTCGGCAACGCGGTGGTCTATATGGCCGGCCTGCCGCTCGACACCAACGTGCTGTTCATGACCGTCATGGCCAACACCATGCCGTTCGTCGCGCGCGGCTGAGCGACCTGAGCATCCGTCCGCTCGTCCCCGCGCATAGCCGTCCAAAGGACGGCGTTCTTGCAGAACGCCTATGGCGGGGACACAAGTCCTTTGGAGTCACAGCATGATCATCCGCGCGCTCCTGATCGCTCTCGCCACCGCCGTCTCGGTGTCATCCGCGACCGCCGCCTCGTTCCCCACCCGCACGGTCAAGATCATCGTGCCGTTCGCCGCCGGTGGCGGCACCGACGTGCTGGCGCGCATCATTGCACAGAAGCTCAATGACAAATGGGGCCAGGCGGTCATCGTCGAGAACCAGCCCGGCGCCTCGGGCGGCCTCGGCACGCGCAACGTCGTCAACGCCACGCCTGACGGCTACACGCTGCTGATGGCTTCGACCGGCGCGCTGATGGCGGCCGCGTCCTCCTTCGGCGGCGACGGTCCGTTCGACGTCACCAAGGTGCTCGCGCCGATTACCGTCGGCGCCGCCCCGCCCTACGTCCTCGTCATCAATCCCAACGTGCCGGCCAAGACCGCCGCCGATCTCATCAAGATCAGCAAGGAGAAGCCGGAGTCACTGAGCTACGGCTCGTCGGGCGTCGGCGCGGCGTCGCATCTGTCCGGCGTGCTGTTCGAGAGCGAAGCCGGCATCAAGATGCTGCATGTGCCCTATCGCGGCACCGGTCCGGGCGTCACCGATCTGCTCGGCGGCCGCATCGAGCTGATGTTCGCGCCGGGCCCCGTGGTGCAGGCCTTCGTGCAGGCCGGCAAGCTCAAGGCCATCGGCGTCACCGACAAGAAGCGCTCCAAGTTCTATCCGGACGTGCCGACCATCGCGGAAAGCGGCCTGCCCGGCTACGAGTCGGTCGGCTGGTTCGGCCTGTTGGCGCCGGCCAAGACGCCGCCGGAGATCGTCAAGCAGATCAACGCCGACGTCGTCGGCATCATGGGCACCAAGGAGTTCGAGGAACAACTCGCGCTGCTCGGCGCCGAAGCCACGCCGCAGACGCCGGAAGAGTTCGCCCGCTACATCAACGCCGACGTCGCCAAATGGACGAAGCTCGTCAAGGACAACAAGATTCAGATGCCGGGAGGCAACTAACTTATGCGGCTCGCGACCTTTATCGATAAAGCCAACAACACCGGCCCGCGCTTCGGCATCGTGCGCGGCGACACCATCGTCGATGTTCTCGCGGCCGCCGATGCCCTGCATCGCGCCGCGCCCGCGACCAGCGTCAAAGCCGCGCTCACCACCGGCCCGCAGACCATCAAGGCGCTGAACGAACTCGCCGATGCCGCGGCCAAGCGCTTCGTGCCGCTGTCGGGCGTCAAATTCCTGCCGCCCATCTCGGACCCGTCGAAATTCTTCTGCGTCGGCAAGAACACCAAGAAGCATCGCGAGGAACTGCTCGCCAACAAGATGCTGACCGAAATTCCGAACGAGCCGACCGGCTTCATCAAGCTGGTCGATACGCTGTCCGGCGACGGTGACGAGGTGGCCAAGCCCGCCGACATCACCACGCTCGATTACGAGCCCGAGCTTTGTTACGTCATCGGCAAGCGCGCGCATCGCGTGTCGAAGGCCGAAGCGATGGACTATGTCGCCGGCTTCACGCTGACCAACGACGTCAGCGCCCGCGAAATCCAGAAGCGCGAAGTGGCTTCCGGCAGCCGCTTCTGGACGGCGAAGAACATGCCGGGCTTCGCGCCGACCGGGCCTTACATCCTGACGATGGATGAAGTGCCGAACACCGCCGATCTGTGGGTCACCTGCGACGTCAACGGCAAGCAGCGTCTGCGCTCCAACACCGGCGATTACCTCTATCAAATCGCCGATGTGCTGGCGCACTTCTCGCGCTATGTCGTGTTCCAGCCCGGCGACCTGATCGCGATGGGCGCGCCAAGCGGCGTCGCCGTCGGCCAGCCGAACGCGGCCGAGCTTTATCTCAAGCCCGGCGACGACATGGTGATTTCGTTCGAAGGGCTAATGTCGCTGCGCACGAAGATTGTGGCGGAGAAGTAGGCCCGCTCGTCCCCGCGCATAACCGTCCAAAGGACGGCGTTCTTTCAGAACGCCTATCGCGGAGACCCAGTTCTTTCTTTTCTTGAGCCCTGGATTCCCGCTTTCGCGGGAATGAACGGAGGCCTGACTAACGGTCCCGCGTCAGGCTCCACACCGCGATGCTGGCGGCGACAAAGGCAAGGCCGATATAGCCGATGCCGGTGAGCAGCCCCATCCCAAACATGACGCCGCCGACGCCGGAGCCGATGGCCTGCCCGACGTAAACGCCGGACGTGTTGAGCGCCACCGAGGCGCTCGACAGTTCGGGTGCGGCCTGCACCAACCGCGCCTGCGACATCGAATTGCTGGCGGCAAAGCCGAGGCCGATGAAGGCGACGCCGACGCCCATGATCGGCAGCATGCCAGCTCCGAGCGACCAGAAAAGCAGGCCGGTGAGCGTGCAGACCAGGAAGATGCCGGCCGTCAGCCAGCCGCCGATGCGGCCGACAATATTGGTCGCGACGACATTTCCGGCAAAGGCCACGACACCGAACAGCGCGAACATCAAGCCTGTCGCTTCGTGCGACGCGCCGGCCAGCCGTTGCAGCAGCGGCGCCAGATAGACGAAGACAATGAGCTGGCCGGAGATCGACAGGATCGTGATCAGCAGCAGCAAAATAATTTTGCGGTTGTGCGCCAGCAGGCCGAAGCTGTGCAGCGACAAAGGCGGCCCATACAACGCGCGCGGCAACGCGAACAGCAACAGGATGAGCGGGATCAAAGCGGTCAGCGACGCCGCGGCGAAAGCGCCGCGCCAACCGATATAACCGGACACGAAAGTAATGAGCGGCAGGCCGCCGGCAACCGCCAGCGACCAGCCGAGAAAGACAAAGGCGATGGAGCCTGAGCGTTCTTTCTCCGGCACCAGCAAGGCAATCGTGCTGGCGGCCTGCGGCGTGTACACGGCGGTGCCGGCCACCATCGCCAGGCGCAACGCCAGCACGGTGGCGTAGTTCGGCGCCAGCGCGGAAGCCGCCTGCCCGATCACCATGAAAGCCAATGAACTGACCAGCAGCGTGCGCCTGTCGATGCGCGTCGTCAGCCAGGCGACGATGGGCGAGCCGAAGCACAGGATCACCGCGCCGAACGTCACCAGCAAACCGGTTTCGCGAATGCCGACGGTCAAGCCATCGGCCAGAACGGTCAGCATGCCGGCGGGTGCAAGAATGCAAAGCCCGGTGGCGAAGTTGCCGAGCATCAGGCCGTAGCGGGGGAGCGTCTGGCTGGTCGATGGGGTCACGGGATGTCGCCGGTTGCCGTAAGGATTGGCCTCCTTAGCTAGTGCAGCAAGCCAAACCGCGCCACCCGAAAAGGTTTTGCGATCGGCGAAACGTTTGAATGCGGGGGATGATTATTTTTGATGGGCGGCTCCCTCGCGTCATGAGGACCGCCTGCCCTCAAACCCTCATCCTGAGGAGCCTTCCGTCGCTTTAGCAAAGGCGTTCTCACACCTCATCCTGAGGAGGGCCGAAGGCCCGTCTCGAAGGATGAAGGCCCAGCTCTCTCCTCCGGTCATCCCCGCGAAGGCGGGGATCCAGCTCTTTCTTGTTGCAGCCAAGGGCTGGATGCCCGCCTTCGCGGGCATGACAGCGGTACGGAATATTTTCATCCCATCTCTTGACAATAATCCCAAGGTATATAATCTCTCCCCATCCCGCCCAATCACCGAGGGGCGTTTGATCAGCGTCATCAGACGTTGGGCGGGGAGCGGTGGCCGGCGGTGCGTTGGAGATGCGACGCAAACAAACCGCCGGCGGTCCAAGCCGCTTTGGGTCCGGCGTGCCGCTGCACGTTAGAGCCCCCTGACGGTCCGGTAGGCCGCAGCATGTCTGTCAGCACATGCGGCCGAGTGACCGGGGCTTGCCGG
>CAIYTE010000021.1 GCA_903929045.1 uncultured Hyphomicrobiales bacterium | reverse complement strand
GTCGAGAAGGTCATCCAGGGCCGCGATTTCACGTGCATGGCCGAGACGGTCAACGTGGTCGAAGCGTGGCTGGGGTCTTTGCCCGGCCACGCCTACGCCAATGTCCGTCAGCCGCCGGTCTCGACGCTCAACGTCGCGCACATGATTCCGCTCTCTGCGGTCTGGGCCGGTCCGGCGCGCGACGATCATTTCAAGGCGCCGCCACTGTTCTTCGCGCGGACCGAAGGCTCGACGCCGTTCCGCTTCAGCCTCCACGTCGGCGATGTTGGTCACACGCTCGTGGTCGGACCGACCGGCGCCGGCAAGTCGGTGCTGCTGGCACTGATGGCGTTGCAGTTCCGCCGATACGCCGGTTCCCAGATTTTTGCCTTCGACTTCGGCGGTTCGATCCGTGCCGCCGCGCTCGCGATGGGCGGGGACTGGCACGATCTCGGCGGCGCTCTGTCCGGCGATGCGACCGAGCCCGTGGCATTGCAGCCCCTGTCTCTGATCGACGATGCGGCCGAGCGCGGCTGGGCCGCGGAATGGATCGCCGCCATTCTCGCGCGCGAGAAGATCAGCGTCACGCCGGAGGCAAAGGATCACCTGTGGTCGGCGCTCTCGTCGCTTGCCAGCGCCCCGATCGCGGAGCGCACGCTGACGGGCCTGTCGGTATTGCTGCAATCGCAGGCCCTGAAGCGCGCTTTGCAATCCTATTGTCTCGGCGGTCCCTACGGCCGCCTGCTCGACGCCGAGGCCGAACGTCTCGGCGAAGCCAGTGTCCAGGCATTCGAGACCGAGGGTCTCATCGGCACCGGCGCGGCGCCCGCCGTGCTGGCGTATCTCTTCCACCGCATCGAGGGCCGGCTCGACGGGCGGCCAACGCTGCTGATCGTCGATGAAGGCTGGCTCGCCCTCGATGACGAAGGCTTCGCCGGCCAGCTCCGCGAATGGCTGAAGACGCTGCGCAAGAAGAACGCGAGCGTCATTTTCGCCACCCAATCCCTCTCGGATATCGATGGCAGCGCCATTGCGCCCGCCATCATCGAGAGTTGCCCGACGCGGCTGTTCCTGCCGAACGAACGCGCGATCGAGCCGCAGATCACCGCCATCTATCGCCGCTTCGGCCTGAACGACCGGCAGATCGAGATCCTCGCGCGCGCCACGCCGAAGCGCGATTACTACTGCCAGTCGCGACGGGGCAATCGCCTGTTCGAATTGGGCCTCGGCGACGTCGCGCTGGCCTTCACCGCCGCTTCATCGAAGTCCGACCAGGCCGCCATCGAGCGCCTACTCGCCGAGCACGGACGCGACGGCTTCCTCTCTGCCTGGCTGCGCCTGCGGGACGCCGGCTGGGCGGCCGATCTCATCCCCGCCCTGCGAAACCTGGAGCCACAGCCATGATCTGTATTCGCCTTCGCCAATTGGCGGCGTCGAGCGCGCTTGCCCTTTCGCTTGCCGTCGCCGCGCCGCCGGCCTTCGCACAATGGATCGTCTTCGATCCGAACAACTTCTCTCAGAATGTGCTGACAGCCGCGCGCGAGCTTCAGCAGATCACCAACCAGATCACCTCGCTGCAGAACGAAGCGCAGATGCTGATCAACCAGGCGCGCAATCTCGCGAGCCTGCCTTACTCGTCGCTGCAACAACTTCAATCGTCGATCCAGCGCACCCAGCAGCTCCTCGCCCAGGCGCAGAACATTGCCTACAATGTTCAGCAGATCGACCACGCGTTCCAGACCACCTATGGCGGCGCGAACGCCAGCCAGTCCAATCAGGCGCTGATCGCCAATGCCCAACAGCGGTGGCAGAACTCGGTCGGAGGCTTGCAGGACGCCTTGCGCGTCCAGGCCGGCGTCGTCGGCAATCTCGACACCAACCGCACACAGATGTCGGCGCTGGTCACGTCGAGCCAGTCCGCGACCGGCGCGCTCCAGGCGACGCAGGCAGGCAATCAGATGCTCGCCCTCCAGGCGCAGCAGCTCGCGGACCTCACGGCGGCTGTCGCGGCCCAGGGACGCGCGCAGACGCTCCAGTCCGCGCAGCAAGCCGCGGCTCAGGATCAGGCGAAGGAGCAGCTTCGCCGCTTCCTGACGCCCGGCTCGGGCTACCAGCCCACCACCATCACGATGTTTCACTGATGACGCCGCGCATCACCGGAGCAATGGCGGCGCGGGTGGCGGCGATGGCGTTCGTCCTGGTCGCGATCGCCGCGACCGCCATCCAGTTCAGGCATGGCGATCATAAGCCCGCTGAGGGCTCGCCTGCTTCGCCCGCGGCCGTCGATGCAGATCCTCTGCGGGCCGAGCTGGCCCGCTGCCAGATGCTTGGAGAAGCCGGCGCGCACGACGCTGGCTGCTTGCACGCATGGGCAGAGAACCGGCGGCGTTTCCTTGGCGGCTGCACCCGTCTCTCGGAACCCTCGCCGGTCGAAATATTCCCCGGCGCGCGAACGACGCCGAACGTCGCAACGGGCGCCAGGCCGCTCGATCAACCCACGCCGAAGGACGGGCGATAAGATGGGCGGCACCGGCGTCATCGACCGTTTCCTTGCGGTCTTCACCCAGTACATCGACAGCGGCTTCGGCTTGCTCGGCAGCGAGGTCGCCTTCATCGCGACCACGCTGATCGTGATCGACGTGACGCTGGCCGCGCTCTTCTGGTCCTGGGGTGCCGACGACGACATCGTCGCGCGGCTGGTGAAGAAGACGCTCTTTGTCGGCGTCTTCGCCTATCTGATCGGCAACTGGAACAGCCTCTCCCGCATCGTCTTTGAGAGCTTCGCCGGGCTCGGTCTGAAAGCCTCCGGCACAGGAATGGCAGAGGCGGATTTCCTTCGCCCAGGCCGTATCGCCCAGGTCGGCCTCGATGCCGGCCGCCCCATACTCGACTCGATCTCCGGCCTGATGGGCTACGTCTCGTTCTTCGAAAACTTTATCCAGATCACGGTGCTGCTCTTCGCCTGGGTGATGGTGCTGCTCGCCTTCTTCATTCTCGCGATCCAGCTCTTCATCACCCTCATTGAATTCAAGCTGACGACGCTGGCCGGGTTCGTGCTGATTCCGTTCGGCCTCTTCGGCAAGACCGCCTTCGCCGCCGAGCGGGTGCTCGGCAACGTCGTCTCCTCCGGCATCAAGGTCCTGGTGCTCGCCGTCATCGTCGGCATCGGCTCGACGTTGTTCGCACAATTCACCGCGGGGTTCGGCGGCGTACAGCCGTCGATCGACGACGCCATGGCGATCGTGCTCGCGGCGCTGGCGCTGCTCGGCCTCGGCATCTTCGGGCCTGGCATCGCAAACGGGCTGGTGTCGG
>CAIYTE010000020.1 GCA_903929045.1 uncultured Hyphomicrobiales bacterium | reverse complement strand
CCCACGAGGCTGACTGTTGCCAGCCCCGCCGAAGGGGTAGCTTCTCAGAGGGCCAGCACGGAAAAATCTTAAATGCCGACGTGAGCCGACCAATGCTCGCGCACCAGTCAGCCCACTCGGGCAAGCCCGCAGAACGGCTCGGGGGGTCGGGGAAATTCACGCGGCGTCTGAGTAGCGAGTTTCGCGCTTGGCCATGGCGATGCACCAGTTGAGTGCATCCTCCGGGTCCGGCATGTTCGTCATGATCGCCATGCTCATGTCCACCCGGACAGGCACGGTGCCGATCGGCCCGTTTCTCTGCTTGGCAACGATGACGTCGGCGCGGTTTTTTCCCCGCGCGACGCGCTCTTCCCAGCGGCTGTAACGCTCGCCGAACCGCTCGACATCTTCGCCGTCCTTTTGCACCGGTTCGGACCGCTCGGCATAGTATTCGTCGCGGTAAAGAAACATCACGACATCGGCGTCCTGCTCGATCGCGCCGGACTGGCGAAGATCGGAAAGCATCGGCCGTTTGTCGTCGCGCCGCTCGAGTTCACGCCCCAGCTGCGAAAGCGCCAGGACGGGGCAGCCGAGTTCCTTCGCCAGCTTTTGCAGCCCGTCGCTGATTTCGGTGACGACCGACGTTTCGCCGCGGCGCATCGCTTCCAGCGAGCCAGCCATTTTCTGAATATGATCGACGATAATCAACCCAACGCCGGATCCTATGCGGTGAAGGCGCCGCGCGCGCTGACGGACATCGGAAACCGTCAGGCCGGGCTGGTCGTCGGTCCAGAACGGGATTTCGTCGAACCGCTGGACCGCTTCGTTCAAGTCGCCCCATTTCGCATTTGAAAGCTGGCCGCGCTGCAGCGACGTCAGATCGGTGTAAGTTTCGGCAGCCAGCCGGCGATGGCTTAATTCTTCGTGGGTGCCCTCAAGGGCGAAGCTGAGCACGATCTTCGGCTTCTTCCCCACCTTCGCCGCTTCAGCTGCTAAGGCGACAGCGGCGGCTTTACCAGCGGTGTCCGCGAGAGCGGTCTTTCCCATCGAGGGTCTGGCACCAAGGACATAGAAAAGCTTCGGCTTCAGCCCACCGAGTTTGTTGTCCAGCGCGGTGATGCCGGTCGGCAGGCCGATCAGGCGGCCGTGGTTCTTATAGGCGTGTTCAGACTGCGCGAGCGCAGCGCGGGCGGAATCGCCCATGCTGATTGCGCCGCCCGATTTGCTGCCAGGGTCGAGGATGTCGAAAAGCGTCTGCTCGGCGCCCTTGGCGATGGCGTCGGCGGTTTCGTCGATGGATGGCAGGCTGGCGGCGTCGGCGATTTCCCGCGCCAGGGCAATGAGCTCCCGGCGCTTATACAGATCGACGATCAGCGCGCCATAATGGGCATTGTTCGCCGTGGTGATGACGTTGCGGGAAAGCCCAGCGAGATATTGCTTCGCGCCGACCTCGACCAAGTCTTCGTCATGTTCAAAGAAATTGACCAGCGCGACGGGGTTCGCCTTTTCGCCGCGGTCGATCAGCTTGCCGATCGCCTCATAGATGCGGCCGTGTACCGGCAGATAGAAATGCTCGGGCCGGACGAAATCGACCACCGCGTCGAAAGACTTATTGGAATGTAGCAGCGCGGCGAGGAGGGCCTGCTCGGCTTCCTCGTTGTGAGGCATCTCGCGCTCGTCGCCGGCGACGCCGCTGCGCCGCGCTTGGGGTTCGTATCGGTCGGGCATCACTCAGTTGCTCCCGCGAAGAGAGGCATGCCGGCCGATGAACCTTGATCGACGCCGCTGACCGAATGAAGCCCAGCGCGAAGGCGATTGGCCGCTATCTGCGCGTAGGCGGGATTGAGTTCGATCAGGACAGCCTTGCGCCCGAAGCGCGATGCAACAAGCCCGGTTGTGCCCGCGCCGCCGAACGGATCGAGGATGGTCCCGCCGACAGGCGAGCCGGCGAGGATACATGGTTCGATCAGCTTCGGCGGAAACGTGGCGAAGTGCGCTTCCCTGAAGGGTTGGGTCGCGACGGTCCAGACGGATCGCTTGTTGCGCCCATCGCCGCGACCGACATCGTCCAAGCCCGATTGGTCCGAACTCGCATAGGCGGCGTGGCGCGGCGGCGTGGCGCGGCGGCGTGGCCCTCCTACCGCCTTTATCTTTCCGTTCGTTTTGCCCGGCACTCTGTCCGAGCCAGCTTGAGCTTCAATGGACGGTTGGGACAGTCTGACGACTGAGGCTGGGGCGAGGTCTTCGGCGATCGCAGCGGCATCGAAGTAATACCGCTCGCTCTTGCTCAACAGGAAAAGATACTCATGCGCCTTGGTACAGCGGTCGGTGACGCTTTCGGGCATCGGGTTCGGTTTCGACCAGATGATGTCCTGCCGCAACCACCTGCCATCCGCCTGTAAAGCGACGGCCACGAGCCAAGGGATGCCTATCAGGTCTTTGGCTTTTAAGCCCGGCGTGTGCTTCAGACTGCCGGTGCCGGTTCGTTTCGGGTGGGCTTCGATTTGCCGCGCCGAAAGCATCGACGACCCTTCAAGATTACCCGGCGTCTCGCTGCCGCGAGATTGCGCTCCCCATGAACCGGCATAGCTGTCGCCCAGGTTCAGCCAGAGAGTTCCGTCGGACCTAAGCACGCGCCGCACTTCGCGGAAGACGCCCACCAGCGCCTCGACATATTCCGCCGGCGTGGCCTCAAGGCCGATCTGGCCGGCGCAGTCATAATCGCGCAACCCGAAATAGGGAGGCGACGACACCGCGCAATGGATGCTGTCGCTGTCGATCTTCTTGAGTTCGGTCGCAGCATCCCCCACGCGAATATCGACCGAGCCTCTTTCAGGTTGCTTTCCCATTCCCCCGCTCACTCCCCCTAAAACCAGCGTATCTGCGGGTAGTCGCATTCCTGCCGGGTCCAAACGAACCAGGCAAAAGCCTTGTAACCGCGATCGCCCTTGATCGTGACGGCGTCGGTGTTCCGCGTGCGGTCGAGCTCGTCGCGGAAATGCTGATTTTGATCCGTGCCGATATGACGCTGGCAAAGCGCCTCTGCCTTTTCGATCAGCTTGGCCTTCAGATCGCCGGGCGGCATGGAAACGCGGCGCCGCGACACCCAGACGCGCGCCGGCGGCGTCTTGTCGAAAAAGCCGGCGCGGCCTTCCGTCTCAAGGAACGACAACGGCAAAAGGGCGGCGACTTTGAAGCGGGCAAGCTGCCGCGCCCGTTCGACGAAGGCTTCGGCATGCTTGAAGGGCGGGTTGAAGATGATGTTGTCGATCGTGTCTTCGACCGCGAAGTTGCCGGCGAAGTCGATTCCCGTTCGGCCGTAGCCGCGGTCGATCAGGTCCGAGGCCATGGCATCGACGCCCAGCACGGCCTTGATGGCGCGCGGGATGTTGCCGCAGCCGCAGCAGGGGTCAAGTATCGTCCCGTTAAACTGCTCGCCGGCGCGCAGGAAGGCCTCAGTCACCCAGGGCGGGTCGAGATACCAGTCGTTGGCCTCGCGCGCCCATTTGTGCGCCTTGATGAACTGCTCGTCCGGTTCGGCGGTGATGCCGGGAAGACCATAGACGCCCGCTGTCGTCGATGGCGCGGTCGCGGTTTCGTCGGTCATTTCTGGACACCTTCGTCGTCGCGCGAAATAGGGACGGCCTGGCTGTATTGGCCCGAGGTAATCGGCACGGTGATGACCGTCTGCGGCGTCGCGGCGTTCTTGCGCAGGTTGGCGCGGTGTTCGAGTTCGGCCTCGACCAGCCCAGCGAGCGCCGCGTTCCCATCGCGCTTGAACCGCTGCAGCTTGACGGCGAGGTCGTAACTGGATTCGAAGGCATAGGCGTCGGCCATGTCTATTTCCCCCGGAAGTAGCTGCTCGGCGAGCGCGGCGTTTCGCGCTGCAGCCTGAAATCTTCCTTGCGCGCAGCCGGATAGAACCGCTTCTCCATGAAGCGCCAGAGCGCCAGAGCGTCGCCGGCATTGTCGTCGGCCGGTTCCCAACCCATCTCGCGGCAGCGTGCCATAACCAGGTTCTTCTTCGCCGTGCGATCGCCCGCGAAATGGCCGCGCCCGGTAAAATCCTTGCAGACCGAACTGTTATCGGCTTCGCAGACCAGATGCTCGGGAATGTCGTGGTCGAGCGCGATGCGTTCGGCGTTGCCGGCAAGGCAGAGCAGCTTGCGGGCCGTGTCGATTGAGGTATTGCTTTCGCCCCCGGCGCCGGTGCGGAGAAGCGGTGCCTCGAACGCGAAAATCTGCGGCTGATAGACCGTCAGCATGTCGTTCAGCCATTCCTCGAACACCTGAAGGAACCGCCCAACGCTGCAGCCCGGATCGCCCATGCGCTTGATGCCGCTCGAGGGGACACCGCCGGCCGGTCCGAAAGCCCAGCCGGTCACCGTCGCCAGATCCAGGCTGAAGATTGTTCCTTCTTGCATCGGAATTCCCGTTAAGCGCGTTCAATGAAGCCGAGGCCGGGGCCTATCCGAAGACAGGCCCCGGTATTGGTTACTGCAGAGCCGGACGAGGGCCGGTGACATCGTGCGCCGGCGGGGTGCGGGTCGATCCGCCCATCGACATCGCGCGTTCTTCCTGGCCGTCGGCCCAGCCGCGCTCGGCTTCGGACTTCAGCTTGGCGTTCGCCGGGTTCTGATAAGCGGCGGTCGCATCCGACAGGTTGAGGCCTTTGACGGCGGCGTCCTTGCCGCGGCCATAGGCCAGCGCGAGGTTCGCGGCCGATGCGCCGACGACTTCCTCGACGGCACCCTTCTTGCCTTTGCCCTTG